>JBHORE010000189.1:0-4878 GCA_042408415.1 Thermobaculum sp. | reverse complement strand
GTAAAGGCGATAAGCGTTTTTGGAGTTGGAATACCACAACGAGCAAGAGCAGCAGAGGTCTCAAGCTTGTTGCCGCATATGGTAGCCACCTCGTAGGTGTTAACTGTCGGAATTCCCCAATCATTGAACAGTCTGAGAGCGCTGACTGCTCTAGAGTGGTTGATAGCCCTTTCAAGAATCACATCGTATCCATTGATCGGGTTTTCGATGTCAAGCACAAGCTCAGGATCATAGATCCTTTCCACATCGATCCCTCGAGCATCAAACTCCTCAAATATTAGTTTCTCCTCAGCCCGTACTCGAGACAGTAAAACTCCTACCTTCAAACCTAACCCTTCCCAAAACTTTCTTGATGTGGGGAAGCAGAAAAATATCTGCTTCCCCACACGGATTCCGACTTTTAGTGAAAATTACTCTCCCCAGTCTTCCTCTTCTTCAGGAGCCAACTCGAGGACAATTGGTTTTGTATCACGTACTTCGAGCTCTGCTCCACAGTCGGGGCACTGAACTATCTCACCCTTCTCAACATCAGCAAGAGCTATCTCAGCCTCACATTCGGGACAAGTGCCTGTTTGGGTCGCTGCCATTTCCTCTCATACCTCCGTTTTTCTAGGATAGTAAATTTTGCCAGGTTTCCATCAAATGCGAGTACTTTTTATCGACATTTACCTTGGATGCGGATATATCTTCTTTTAACTTGTTTAACCCAAGGTTACCGCTTGCACCCATGTGGGTACGCTTCTTGAGGCTTTCTTCCGGGTCAGCTCCCTCAAGCTTGTCTAGATTCGTGCCTACATATCTATAGGCATCCCTGAAAGGCTTACCCTGCTGTACTAGCTCGTAGGCCCTATCAGTGGCAAAAAGCTCAGGAGTACAGGCAGCTAGCAGCTTGTCTTTGTTAGGACTAAGATTACTTATTGTAAGCTCAGCAACCTTAAGGGAGTCTAAAGCCAGCTGAATGGCTTCCATAAATGGCTTCTTGGTCTCCTGATAGTCTTTGTTATACCCTGAAGGGAGTCCACTTAACACAGACATTATCTGTTGTTGATAACCAAGGGCTATATTTGCCTTTGCTCTTATAAGCTCCATCATGCTTAGATTCTTCTTCTGAGGCATAATGGAGCTACCTGTAACAAAGCTATCTGATATGTTGAAGAAACCATATTCTGCAGTGGTAAAGAGCAGTATATCTTGGGCAAGCTTGCTAAGATCCAGCATTATCTGACTTATAGCCTGTACAACCAGTGCTTCAAACTTCCCTCTAGCGTTCTGAGCATAGAGCACATTGTTCTGAACCTTAGCAAACCCCAATCTATCGGCTACATATTGTCGATCTATAGGTAAGGGGACGCCGTAAGATGCAGCAGACCCTAGAGGTGACTGATCATTAAGCTCATAGGCGGTCTCAAGTAGCTTGAGGTCATCTAGCAAAGCTTCAGCGAAGGCACCGGCCCAAGTCCCTACGCTACTGAGCATAGCTCTCTGCATGTGAGTATAGCCAGGCATTGGGACATGCTCGTGCTTAGAGGCAAACTTCACTAAAGATTCAGCACACTGCAACAGCGCAGATTCCAACTCAAGGATCTTGGCCTTGGCATAGAGCCTAAGATCTACGAGAACCTGATCGTTGCGGGAGCGGGCGGTGTGGATCTTCTTGCCCACATCGCCGTACTCCCGCACTAAAAAGTTCTCTATCTTAGTATGTATATCCTCATCGGCAGGGGTCATGAAGAACTGCCCCTGCCGATAGAGATCCAAGATCCTGCCAAGACCTTGTTTGAGCGTCTGCAGCTCATCATCGGTCAGTATGCCTATCCGATTGAGCATCTCTGCATAAGCTATCGAGCCATAGACATCCACCTCGACGAGCTCGTTGTCGAAGGCAAGATCATGACCGATCTCGAAGCGCTCGATAGTTTCATCCAGCTTATAGCCCTTGTCCCAGAGCTTACTCACTAGTAACTCCTACTTTCTTGCTTTCCTTTTCCCTTCTAGCTAGCAGCTCGAACGGTAAGCCCCAAATCTGGGCTGTCGGACCACAGAGCTGCTGATTGAAGCTAGCGCTGGAGATAGATCTAACATCCGGGAAGAACAAGCCGGTATCGGACTTGCGCTTCAGGATATCAATGTTGCCCTTGTAGAGTTGTACGGTATATTCACCGTTGACCACACTCTGAGTCTCCGCTATAAACGCGTCCAGCGCCTTCTTCAACGGATGGAACCACTCACCATGATAAACCTTGTAAGCCCACTGAGCATCCACTATCTTCTTGAACTGGATCTCGTCCTTAGTCAAAGTGAACTGCTCAAGATCGCGATGGATCGTTAGTATTATGGTAGCAGCTGGAGCCTCATAGATCTCTCTGGACTTAAGGTCCATTATGCCGTCTTCAAACATATCGATCTTACCTATACCGTGCTTACCACCGATAAAGTTGAGCTGATCGATTATATCCTCAAGCAGCATCTTTTGGCCGTTGAGAGCTACCGGGATACCAGCCTCGAACTCGATGGTAAAGGTGTAGGGCTCATCTGGAGCCTTCTGGGGAGGCGTGTACCATAGCCAGATGTTATCTGGTAGTTCAGTTTCTAGAGTTATACCACCACTGGCTATGGAGCGACACCACATAGTCTTATCATCGCCACCCACTATGATCTCAGTTACAGGCACCCCGTAGTGCTCACAAAGCTCCATCTCCTCTTTTCGGGTGAGGTCGAAGTCCCTCACGGGCACTATTATTCCCAGTTGGGGAGCAAAGTACTTGAATACTTTATGCATTCTGTACTGGTCATTGCCCTTGCCACTTGAACCCTCGGCGAGAGCATCGCAGCCCAGCTCCACAGCCTTTTGGGCTACTTTGGCTGCTATCAACTGCCTGGTCATCGAAGTAGATACCGGATAACCGTTATAGCTAGAGTTGGCTCTGATAGCCTTAGTTAACCACTCGTTGGTGAACTCAGACTTAGCATCTATGAGCAGTGGCTCCACGCCCAGGACTTCAGCCTTCTTGAAGCTCTGTTCTACCTCATCCTGACCCTGTCCTACATCCACAGTTATAGGTATAATTTCCTCGGCACCATATTTCTCCCTGAGGAGTACCAGGCAGAGGGCCGAGTCCAAACCACCAGAATAAGCCAGAGCCACTTTGCGGTACTTGGGAACCTCTACAGCCTGTATCTTCTCAAGTGGTGAAAGAGCCATAACGCAAACCTCCCTAATAAAATATTTTTCCCCAATAAAAAAGCTCTCGTCCCTAATCAGTGTTAGGGACGAGAGCTTTTTTATTCGCTCCCGCGGTGCCACCCTAGTTGCCACATTTAACGCCTGTGGCCACTCTTGGTTGTTTCTTGCCTGGTAACCAACCAGTAGGTCCTACTTGCGCCAGAGCGCTTTCTTCGGACCACCGCTCAGATGCGCGTTCCGCCCTGGATTACCGTACTGGGCTTCCACCATCCCCAGCTCGCTATCGGCAGAGCCAGAACGTACTACTCATCCTCATCGCGGGCAAGTATCTGGCTGTAAGTATAGGAAAGGGCATTTGGAGATGTCAACCTTTTAGTAGGGAATTTCTCCCATTCAGCAGACTGCTACAGGTTACAGTAAAATTATCTGGCATGAATACTACGAGAAAGATAACGGAACGCAGACTCAACAGAATGATCCAAGTTCTGAAGAGAAGGCAACCTGATCTAACTGTAGTCCTCGAGAACGTTCATGATCCACACAATGTGAGCGCAGTCTTACGCAGCTGTGATGCTGTGGGAGTACTAGCAGTGCACCTGGTATACACCATAGAGGAGTTTCCAGACCTCAGCAAGAACGTTTCTGGCAGCGCTCTAAAGTGGCTAGAGATTATAAAGCACAAGGACATCCAAGACTGTTACGAAACTCTCAGATCTCAAGGGATGACGATATACACAACCTACTTGGCGGATCCGCAAAGAAGCCACGACCTGTACTCTCTAGATCTCACTAAGCCTACCGCTCTAGTATTCGGGAACGAGCAGAGGGGAGTCTCAGAGGAGGCTTCGAGACTAGCTGACGGTAACTTTGTCATCCCGATGATGGGGATGGTCCAAAGCCTGAACATCTCAGTAGCTTGTGCTGTGACCCTGTACGAGGCTCTTAGGCAGAGACGTGCAGCTGGACATTATGATCATCCCAAGCTAAGTCAGGAAGAGATATCAACGCGGCTTCATAACTGGCTTCAAAGGGAAAAAAGGTCTGTCGAAGAGCTTCAAAAGCTGATCTAGCAGATATTTCTCTTAGTTAAGTATGCTTGTCTAATCCAGTAGACGGGGTTGCAAAGGATTCAAGTTCTCACTAAGATCGATCTATTATGGAGAACCTAGATCAGTACTTTAGCATAGATCTACCTATTGGACGTCTCTACGTGGCCTATAATCATTTGGGAATATCGGCCACCGCGATCGCATCAGATGATTCTAGCTTCGAAGACTACTTCCTAAGAAGGTTCCAAAGATCGATACGTCAAGAATTACACGCTTGTGAAGATATTAGGGTCAAAGTCAGGAAGTATCTTGATGGATATAGAGGTTCTTTGTCGGACTTTGACTTGAGAGGTACGACCGCTTTCCAAAGAAAAGTGCTGGAAACAACTTTGAGCATTCCCAGAGGGGAAGTAAGAACGTATACCTGGGTGGCAAATAAGATAGGCAACCCTAAAGCTCTCAGAGCTGTGGGGACAGCGCTTGCAAGCAATCCAGTGCCTATACTTATCCCTTGCCATCGGGTAGTGCGTAGCGATGGAGTGATCGGCAAGTACCTATTTGGAACAACGTGCAAGCAGCAATTATTGCACATGGAGGATGTGAAGGCTATACTTGAAAGCCCCATATCAATGTGAAGTCATTGAC
>JBHORE010000187.1:0-9917 GCA_042408415.1 Thermobaculum sp. | reverse complement strand
ACCATACTCTCGAGATTAAAGACTCGCTCCCAAGCCCAATGTCCTAGCTCCTCAGTCCAGTCATAGGCTGCATCGAAGCCATGAGTAAAGTAGTAAGGGTCACGGGCACTAGCTTCTGCCAGAAGAAAGAGATCAGGCTTGACGCTCTTGAGTTCTTCCCTCAACTGAGGCCAGAAATCAGGCCTACGTTCCCTAATGCCCCATGCCACATCTACCCTAAAGCCATCGACATCGTATTCCCTTACCCAGTAGGTGAAAGCACGCATCATCCAGGCTCGAACCTCAGGGTTATCATAGTTCAAGTTAGGTAGATGGGCCCAGTCGAAGTAGTACTGATAGTTTCCACTAGCGTCGTACATGTAGAAATCGTAATAGTGAGAGAACTTACCATGCTTTTGAGTATCTAGAAAATACGGATGCTGAGATGATGTATGGTTAGGAACAAAATCCATAAGTACTTTTATACCCAAGGAATGTGCAGTCCTTACGAGCTCTCGGAAATCCTCCTCAGTCCCGTAGTCTTCTCGTAGCTTGAAATAATCCACGACGGCGTAACCAAAGTCCCCAGGTAAAGTAGCGTTTATGGGGGAAAGCCAAATAGCGTTAACTCCGAGATCGCGCAGATAAGGAAGACGCTGAGTTACGGATTTGAAAGGAGGATCCCCAAACAGAAAAGGCACAACCCCATATACTACAGCCGAATCTACCCAATCAGGATGATCATGCATAATGTCCTGCACCTGAGGCTCTCCTTTTTCATACGTGAATTGGAAGCTTGCTCTCTCAGAAATGTATTGACCAGCCTTAACTTGTAGGTCAGCCTCGAATTGCCCACTTATAATTCCTTGGGGCGATAGCCTGATCTGAGATTTATCATCAGAGCTGGTAATAATAAAATGCTTCGAGATTTGAGTAAGATCCCAGCTATAAATCAGATCTGACCCGGATGACTGATAAGAATCAACACTAAGTATTAGATCTTTACCATTGACTTTGGCCAAGATGTGCGGCAAAGGTAAGGCTGGTATCTTCAAATCGATCCTTAATCTATCAGTACTGACAGCCTTACCATCAGCAGAGACGTATCCAGCAGTGATGATGTTAGTACCTGGTTGCAGTCGGATGGACAAATTAGTTGGTTTATCCGCCTTCAACTGCAAGATGCGTTTTCCCAATGGCGTAGAGATAAATACATTTGACCCACTAGGACAATCTTTACACTGTACCCATATATCTGCCTGGAAGCTCCATGCCTCAAAATCTGGCGTCAATATATCGATAACAGGCTTCGATGCTGTTGTTGGACTAGCGATTGGTGATCGATTAGGAACTCGTGGCGCTTTGGTAGGAGTTGAAGAGACAGGTGTAGATTGATGTGTTTGCCTATGACTGCCTATCGAACATCCCAGTATCAAGGACCCAAAAGAACCTAAACCTGCTAGCGCAAACGTTTTTATAAAAAGGCGTCTTGATGGCATTGGCATTCTCCTAGTGATCAGCTAGCCGGGGACTTTTCCCTGTACACTTGGACTGCAACGAAATCGAAGTTAGCGCCGTGTATGGGAGCTGCCGGCTTCTTGACGGTTACCCTAACCCATAAAACTTTATCTCTGCGTAGCACAACCTCTGCTACTTTTTGAGCCAGCGTTTCGATCAGCTTGTAGCTATTGCCCTGAACTACATCTCTTAATTCCTTATAGACTTCACTGTAGTTGACGGTTTGCGAAGGATCGTCCGTCCTAGCAGCAGGAGAGAGATCGAGTCCTATCTCCAGATCTAAAACAAAGATCTGTCCTAGCGTGCGTTCCTCTGGATGCACACCGTGATAGCCATAGAAGCGTAGTCCTGAAAGTATGATCTTATCTTGCGACATGCGTCTGAGTGTAAATCAGCTAAGGTCATCAGATCAAGATTTAGTAAACAAGCCGGGCCAAATAATATGTAACCTAACACCAACATCTGTATATTGGTGCTTACGGAAAGTAGTGGAGGCTATTATATGACGAAACCTAGAATAATGATAGCTAGCAGCACGGAACAGCTAGCGATCATACTTTCCTTCAGGTTACACGCTAAGGATATATCCTGTGACCTAGCTATGGATTCCTCGGAAGCATCAGAGCTCCTCTCCAAGAACCAATATAGTGCAGTCGTTATAGATGATGAAATTCTGGGGGGAAGCGCTGACGTATTCTCAACAGCCGTGAAACTACCAAGAGTCATAACAATAGTGCTCATACCAAACGAACCGATAGCTATTCGACAAGAGAACGGTATATCGCAATTCTATACCTGTGGCAAACCACAAACAGAAACAGATATGGTGACTCTAGCAGAAGAGATCTCTAAATTCGTACAGAGATCGATGCTGAACAAGAGTAACATTCCATCAACATCACAAAGAATTAACAAATTGGCAGAATATCTGCGTAGATGGGAGAGGATAATTCTAGGCAAACCTCAGGGTACTTGATTAGAGCTGATCTGATAACTAGGAGGCTTAAGGTGTCCAACTACATGAATGGTAAAAATGAGGACTTCTCCATGGCGAATAATACCTCAGCTGGCATTGAGGAAGAGTTTTCTCGATCAGTAAATTCCTTGAAATCACATATCGAATCTCTCAAGAACACAGCCCTAAGAGAGATCGAAGAACTCAACAAAAGGCACGAGGCAGAAAAACAGGAACTAAGAGAAAGGCTCCAACAACTTAGTGCCAAGAACGCACTGCTAGAAGATAACTTGAGAAAGCTAAGAGAAAAGATAGGATCTCTACTTGAGGATTATAAAAAAGATCTTGAATCACAAGTTCAAGAAGCTTACGCTGCGCGTCGGCAGCTCGACAGGGTACAAAATTTGATGAACACATTAGAGGATATTTCAGTAGTAAGTGCAGGGGAACCTGGGCATGAACATGTTCTCAGGCTTAGCACTGAGCCTGATATGGAGTCTCAAGAAGAAAGAGTCTCCAAGGTAACTATGCACTTGGGACAGGCAGCAGAGTCGTCCCAAGAGCCGCAAGACGAAGATGAAGATGTGATGAAGATCAAAATCAACGGCATAAGCACTGTATCTGCGATGCTGAAGGCTAGGAAGGCAGTTGAAGATTTGCCAGATATAATAGAGGTCCAGAACCGGCAAGTTGCTGGTGGAGTAGCTCATTTTACGGTACGTACTCCGGCATCACCAGAAGATATAGTTTCTAAGCTTACTTCCAGCAGAAATGCACAGCTTAAGTTGGTAGAGGTCAGAGGTAGAGAGATAGAACTTCAGAACGTCAGTAGCTAGCAGAGAGTGCCTGAGAAGATCAGAATCGACAGCGTAGAAATAAGATTAGTAAGGCTCCAGGTTAGGGGGAGCTTTCGGGCTAGTTATGGTCAACGTGCAACCAGCAACAGAATTCTAGTAATGGTACGTGCTGGAGACATAGAAGGCTGGGGAGAGTGTGTGGCCATGGAACATCCTTACTACTGGCCCGAGACTGTCAGCTCCGCCTGGGCAACATTAGTCGATATACTTGCTCCTGACCTTATAGGAAAAGTCATTTCAGATCCCAAAGAAGAAATGCTTTTTCCAAGAGTAAGAGGCAACCAGATGGCAAAACATGCCCTAGAGTCGGCGATCTGGGATGCTTGGTGCAGAACTAACTCGATCCCTCTTTATAGCTACATTGGTGGAAATACTAGGGAAGTCCGAGCAGGAATAAGCCTAGGCTTATATAAGACCGCTGGAGAGCTTTGTGATGAAATAAATAAAAGGCTACAGGAAGGATATAAGTGGTTCAAGATCAAGATAGAACCTGGAAAAGACTTAGACTATGTACGCAGAGTAAGAGACGAATTTCCTAGACTACCGCTCTCAGTAGATGCTAATGGTGCCTACACTGCAGATCAAATTGATACCCTAAAGCATTTGGATGAATTCGGACTAGAGATGATCGAGCAGCCCTTTGCCCCCACAGACCTTGTAGATCATAGAGAGCTCGCAGAATCTCTAGCAACTCCTGTCTGCTTGGATGAAAGCGTAGTTGACTTTGAGAGCGCGAGATCCTTGATAGAGCTCCACATCTGCGACGCAATTAACCTCAAGCCTGGAAGGGTAGGGGGGCTGAGGGAGAGCCTTGAAATACACAGTTTATGTTATTCTTTGGGTTTCCCGCTCTGGGTGGGAGGGATGTTTGAGACAAACATCGGCAGGGCTACTAGCTTGGCACTCTGCACATTACCTGGCATAACTCTACCTTCAGATATGTCAGCGAGTACTAACTACTTTGAAAGAGATGTGGCATATCCTAACTTCGAAATTAGTGATACCGGCACATTACTGCTTCCAGAGAGATCTGGAACAGGGGTAGAAATAGACAAAGACTATATTAAAGAGTCTACGATCAAAGTACAACGTCTTCCCGATTGACCAGCTTATCGATAGAATCTCTTGCATCCTCCAGTTTGGGAAGCTGATCTAAGCTTTCCAATCCAAATAATTCAAGAAACATCTCCGTCGTGCCATACAAAATAGGTCTACCTGGAGTTTCGGCCCGGCCGACCTCCTCTATAAGCCCCCTAGTAAGTAGGTTGTTGATGACTCCAGAAGAGTCTACACCTCTAATAAGGTCTATTTGTCCCTTAGTGATAGGTTGTTTATAGGCAATAATTGCCAAAGCCTCCATTGCAGCAGAGCTAAGCTTAGGAGGTATGCCTAGACCAAGCAGACGTTGTATTACAGTAGAAGCTTCGGGAGCCGCAACCAGCCTCCACTCCTCTCCATTGTTCTGCAGCCTTATACCCCTACTACGCAGAAGCTTCCTTAGAGAGAGAAGATGGGAAGTGACTTCGCTTTGTGATATATCTAGCACGCTAGCGAGCTCAGAAACCGTAACAGGACGACCGGCGGCAAATAGCATAGCCTCAAGTAAGAGCTGAACATCATGCTCATGAGCCTCTTCTTGCTGTTGGTGTACTCTATTCATCAGAGTTCTCGCCATTCCTGCTGATCTGGATAGTGCCAAAAGGTTTCTCCTGAGACAATATAACAAGCCCTCTTCTTGCTGCATCAAGTATGGCCAAGAAGGCAACTACCACAAACTGCCTATCTCTTGGAGCCGTAGCAACAACTTGGCTGAAAGATATAGTATGGTTTCTCTTTAAAAGCTGCTCGAGCTTGGAAAGAGCATCTCTCAGACGCCACCTGAATCTGGCAACGGTTGGGCCTGATATGGGGCGCGAAGTGATTCTTAGAACAAGCCTGTCAACAGCATGTAATAGCAAGGAGGAAGATAGACGTTGTAATATGGGCGGCGAAGGCAAATCTATCCTTGGGGAGACCATCTGCGGATAAGTTATTCTGCCAAAATTACCTTCTAGTGCCGAAGAAGCTCGTTTAATGCTCTGGTAGAGCGCTAGCTGGCTCAAAAGATCTTCCTGCCCATCTTCTTCCGCCTTAGTGGGTATATCAAGCAATGCACGACTTTTTATTAGCAGCAACCTGGATGCTATGAGCAAGAACTTGGACATTTCCTCCGGCGCCACCTCTAGGTGTGATACCCTCTCAAGATAATCATCTGTAACCTGAGCTAGGGAGAGTTCAGTCACTGGCAAACGATTTCGCTCGACAAGCTGTAAGAGCAGATCGAGTGGCCCGGAGAAGGTTACCAAATTTACGTGATAATCTATTTGCGACAGCATCAGCGAGATGAATCCACCTTATGCAGAAGGCTTATTGTCGTATCATGAGTTAGTGTATGATGATTCCTAATAATATAAGCTACTTGTTGATCTCCACCCGCACGCAAAATTTTATCAGCTCCTATCTCAGGGTGGTGAATATAAAGATAAAATGACCAGAAAGGGTACTGCTCCCTTGCCAAGTACCTCAATAGACGAGGAGAAAATTTATCCAAAATGACAGCCAAGCATCTGCCTAACATAGACATACGATGCTTGCCATACACTTTACCTACATCATGTAGCAACGCTGCCTGCAGAAGGTACGGATCATCGGATGATCTTGCTATATCCTGCGCAACTCCGTAGCTATGTACCTGTTCATAGCGAGGCATCTCAAGATATAGCTTATAAAGATTTGGAGGCAGTACTTCTGACACCCAATAGTAGTCTATATGCTTTCCACCAGCTAACAGTGCTTGAATGAACTGCCTTACCCTGTACAACATCAGTGTAGATCTAAGCCCTAAGTCCAACCAGCCAAGCAAATAGCTCAAACATAGGGATAACGGTATAGTCGAATATAAATCTCCCTCCTAAGAAGATCAGGAGCAGCAATAGTACTGGGCCGTACTGCCTCAATGGCTCGAGTCGCTGTACCCAGAAATCGCTAACTAGACCCATGAGAACATTGAAACCATCCAGCGGGGGTACTGGTAGCATATTGAACGCTGCTAGTAAAACATTGAGATAGGCGAAAGTCCACAGGATCATAGGTAGCATGCTATCTCCCGGATGCGGCGTCCCCATAGCACGCCATATGGCTACTGCTACCGCAGCCTGGACTAGATTGGAGAGTGGACCAGCAAAAGCTACCAACGCCATTCCCCGTCTGCCTCCTCTCAAGGCATAAGGGTTCACTGGAACCGGTCGTCCCCAGGCAAATCCAAAACCAAAGACGACTAGAAATATCAGCATTAGAAAGCCCAGAGGATCAAAGTGCGAAACAGGGTTAAGGGTAACTCTGCCATACCTGCGGGCAGTAGAGTCTCCCAAAGCGTCGGCAGTAATAGCGTGCGCGAATTCATGGATAGAAATCGCGACAACCATTATCGCCAGCCTTATAAGTAATATTCTGATATCGCCTATCTCGAAAGGCATTTTATACTCTTATCACACAAACCTATAAGTATTGTACACGATAGGATTTTAGGAGCTAGATTGGGAGGTAACAGCATTGGGCTGTTTTTGTTGAGGTTCTTCCTTAAGTGGGTATAGCCAACAAGCTACAGAGTGCCCCCCACCTTGATCTGTAAGAGGTGGCTCTTTCTCACGACATATATCCATAACAAATGGACATCGCGTATGGAATCTACATCCTGAAGGTGGATTGATAGGACTCGGAACGTCTCCCGTAAGAATTATGCGTTCTCTTTTCTTCTCAACTTTTGGATCTGGGATGGGCACTGCTGACAATAGTGCCTTGGTATAGGGATGAAGAGGGTCTTTATAAAGGCTGTCCCTGTCCGCTATCTCGACGATTTTACCCAGATACATAACAGCAACTCTATCAGATATATGGCGTACAACACTTAGATCGTGAGCGATAAAAAGATATGTTAATTTGAACTTATCTTGCAAGTCCTCCATAAGGTTCACGATCTGTGCCTGAATAGAGACATCCAGGGCGGATACTGGCTCATCCGCAACTATGAAACTAGGCCGAAGTGCAAGGGCCCTCGCAATACCTATCCTCTGGCGTTGGCCACCAGAGAACTCGTGAGGATAACGATTAGCGAAGTAGGGATTGAGTCCCACTAGCTGCAGCAATTCTTGTACTTGCTCTCGCAGCTCCTTCTTATCTTTGACAACACCATGCACTAAGAGAGGTTCCCCAATGATATTTTCGACCGTCATTCTAGGATTAAGAGAGGCATACGGGTCCTGGAATATAATCTGTAGATGACGCCGCATGCGCCGCATTTCCTCAGGTGGGAGCTTAGTAAGATCCTTCCCCTCGAATATGACTTGGCCCGAAGTTGGCTTATAGAGCTGCAATATGGCCCTGCCAGCGGTGCTCTTACCACAGCCAGATTCTCCAACTAAACCTAAAGTCTCACCTCGGTAAATATCAAAGCTGATATTATCAACTGCCTGTACAGCTCCTATCTTTTTCTGGAACAGAACTCCTTTAGTGATGGGGAAATGCATTACAAGGTTTCTCACCTGAAGCAATACATCCTTGGATGCATCGCGGTCAGTAGACCCATTTGATTGATTTACCCTCTCATTTGCCATGCTATGCTCCTTCACGCTTTACATCAACCCAGCACAAGGTATAATGGTCACTCCCGACCTCTCTATATGGAGGAAACTTCTGAGAACAGATATCTATTGCAAAATCACATCTCGGCTGGAACGGACAGCCAGGGCCAAGATTGATCAAGTCGGGAGGGGTGCCTCTAATAGGATCTAGCCTGGTCTTACGTTCCTCATCAAGCCTTGGAATTGATCTTAGCAAGCCTAAGGTATAAGGATTACGCGGATTCTCAAAAAGATCATCGGTATAGGCGCTCTCATAGACGTGCCCAGCATACATAACATTGACACGATCTGCCATGCCCGCAACAACACCCATCGCGTGAGTGATAATCATAACTGCCATTCCAAATTCTTGTTGTAGGTCCTTTATAAGCTCGAGTATCTGAGCCTGTATGGTAACATCCAAGGCAGTAGTAGGCTCATCCGCTATCAAAAGCTTAGGATTACATGCCAAGGCCATAGCAATCATAATCCTTTGGCGTTGGCCGCCAGAGAATTGGTGTGGGTACTGACCAAGCCTTTCCTTAGGGTTAGGAATGCCCACAAGCCTTAGGAGCTCTACAGCCCTCTCCCTAGCTTTGCCCGTGGGCATATCAAGGTGCTCTTCCAAAGTCTCGGTCAGCTGTTTGCCTATAGTAAGTACCGGATTTAGAGATGTCATGGGATCTTGAAATATCATCCCTATCTCTTTACCCCGGATCTTTCGCAGTTCGGATTCATCAAGCTTAGTAAGATCCCTGCCGTCAAAAATAACCTTGCCACTAACTATCTTTCCGGGAGGTTGCGGAATAAGACCCATAATTGTAAGCGCCATAACGCTTTTACCGCTACCGCTCTCACCTACTATCCCAAGAGTTTCACCTTCATTGAGATACAGGCTAACTCCGTCAACGGCTTTGACTACACCATCAGGTGTATAAAAATATGTACGTAGATCCTCTACTTCTAAAAGGGGCATCAGTCCTCCACATTTCTGTAAAGATCAAGTCAATAACGCAAAAGTGTATATCACACTAAAGTCCATAAGTCAACTACAAGTAATGCTTACTATTAGTAACCATGATCCATTGTACAACTTACAAGCAATGTACAACAAACACGAAGAACAACCCCATAAGTATAGTTCTTATTGGAATAACTTTCAGATAAAAGTTATGTTATATAACCTGGACTGGAAGCAACCCCCCGAGCGTGTGCTTCTGAAAGTCCTGATAGTATCTGGGACTACACAACAAGAGCCCTGCCGGCATCTGCTCCAGCAGGGCTCACGTGTCAAATCCGTGACAAATATCACGCCAACAGCGTCTCCAGCCGGCTTGCGGCCTCGCTGTCCATGGAGGGCAGGGAGTGCGAGTACACGTCCAGCGTGATGGAGGCACGGGAGTGGCCTAGCCTCTCCTGGATGGCTTTGATGGGAGCGCCGGCGGCCATCATCAGCGTGGCGGCGGTGTGACGCAGATCGTAGGGGCGGAAGCGAGGCAGGCCCGTCTGCTCGGCCAGCTTGTGCATCACATGCTGCAGGTAGTTGAGCGTGAGGGCTTCGCCTTCGTAGGTAGTGAACACGAAGGTACTACCACGCCAGCGCTCGCCTCCCAGCAGGCGCCACTCCATCTGCTCCACACGCAGCTGCCTCAGCAGGAGCACTGTGGAGGGAGGCAGCGTCATGGAGCGCTCGCTGTGGGTTTTGAGGGGAGCCAGCTGCTTGTCCGCGGTCAACTGGTATCTGACGGTCAGCCTGCCCTGCTCGAGGTCCAGATCTTCCCAGCGCAGGGCCAGCAGCTCGGAAGGCCTCAGCCCTGGGGTCACGGCCGTCTGGACCAGGGCTCGCCAGCGAACATCCTCAGTGCTCGCCAGCAGGGTCTTGATCTCCTGGAGCGTGAGAGCCCGCAGCTTGAGCTGGTCTCGTGAGGAGCCCACGGAGCCCTTGACGGG
>JBHORE010000186.1:0-7208 GCA_042408415.1 Thermobaculum sp. | reverse complement strand
GCCGTGGACCTTGGTAGCGATGACGATCTCGTCCCTGTGGGCGAAGTCCCGCAGGGCCCTCCCCAGGATCTCCTCGCTCACGCCCAGCGAGTAGACGTTGGCGGTGTCGAAGAAGTTTATGCCCAGGTCCAAGGCCTTCTTGATCACCTGGCGACTATCATCCTCGCGGAGCACCCACTTGTGCACCCAGCGATCGGGATCTCCAAACCCCATGCAGCCCAAACAGATCCTAGATACCTCTAACCCCGTGTTTCCTAATCTTGTGTACTCCATTTGATATAACCTCCTAAGGTTTATCTCGTCAGCTAACGCTCGATGACCGGCAGCACCAACCTAGATGGGTGCGCTGAATCATGCCACACACGATTTACTGCTGGCCTGTACTCGCTTGCCGGCTCGTTGGCGATGTATCCCCCTGTGTTGCTATTACGATTGAACCGCGGGAAGTTGCTGCTGGATACCTCTAGCCGTATACGGTGACCGGGGAGAAACACGTTGGCCGTGGCCCACAAGTCGATACGCAGCTCGTAGATCCTATCCGGCTCAAGGAGCTCGGTGGTCTCCAAGGAGTTGCGGTAACGCGCCCGCAGGATTCCCTCGGTCAGGATGATGGCTCTGCCGTCGGGGAACACGTCCACCAGCTTGGCAGTGAAGTCAGTATCCCGCGCCGACGAGGAGACGAAGAGCCGTAGCTCTATGGGCCCGATCACCTCCAAAGGCTTGTCCAGTGTCTGGGTGGTGTACACCAGCACGTCATCGCGCACCTCCACTTCCCGCTGGTCGCGTGGTCCCATGGAGTTGGCACCGGGCAACAGCACCTGCCCCCCAACCGTCGGCACCGGTCTCATCGGATTGTACATGTAAACATCGGCGGGCTCATCAGCCGGCAGCTCGGTCGACAAGATCCCGTCTCCTCGCAGGGAGTTGGCGGTACCGCCGCTGTGTAGGTAGTAGGAGCGGTACTGTGTACCAGGTAGTGGCCAGTCCTGCTCATCCCGCCATCTATCCACGCCCATCACGAAGATCTTGACTGGCGGCTCGTCCTCCACACCGTTGCGCACCCCCTTCAGCCAGCGGTCGAACCATCGTAGCTGCAGGCCCATCAGGTCTATCGCCATGCTGCTGGCCGAAGGCCCAAAGTCGCGCTCTGGGAAGCTGCCGGTGAAGTTGGTATGCGTCCATGGCCCGACCACTACTCGGCTATAGCGGCGGGCAGCCTCTGAGCCGCCGCGCTCACGGATGCCGCGGTAGAGCTCAAAGGTGCTCCCCAGGAAGATGTCGTACCAGCCGCCGATGTTGAGCACGGGCACCACGATCCCCTCGTAGCCAGAGCACGGCGAGATCGCACGCCAGTAGTCGTCCGCAGCAGCATGGGCTAGCCAGTCGCGGTAAAAGGGTGCCAACTTAGCTATGAGCGGATGTGCAGCCAAAGGCAGCCCAGATAGTGCCTCGTTGACATCGGGCAGAGCCTCCTCAGGAGGTTGCTCCCCACGCATGGCACGTCGACGGATCTCGCCGGGGATGATGTCCTGGACCACCCAGCGCAGGTCATGGAGCACCTTGGCCCCACCCTGGTAGGCACAGCCTCCGTACATGTCGGCAAAAGTCACGGAGGGCACCATCGCTCGCAGGGCCGGCGGGCCCTCTCGAGCCGGCAACAATTGTGTTGCCCCTAGGTATGATCCCCCGAAAGTACCTACCACACCGCTGGACCAGGACTGGGATGCTGCCCAGGCGAAGGTATCTACCCCATCATTGGTCTCGTGGACCATGGGGTAGAACTCTCCCTCGGAGGCATAGCGACCGCGCACATCCTGGATGACCACCACATAGCCCGCCTGGACCGCCCGCATGATATCAAAGCCCGTGCCCATCAGCACATTGTTCTTGTCGTAGGGTGTGCGGGCCACAAGCACGGGTGAGGGAGGTGCACCCTCGATGCGGTAGACATCGGTGGCCAAGCGCACTCCATCGCGCATGGGCACCATGATGTTCTTCTCGATTATGATCCTCGTCATCGCAACCTCCTGCCTCTATGCTCAGATACTAGACCGTTTGGCCGCCGTCGACCACCAGAGCATGCCCCACAACAAAGGAGGCAGCGTCTGAACACAACCACAAGACGGCCTCAGCTATCTCCTCGGGCCTGCCCATCCTGCCTATCGGCTCCTGAGAGAGCACGGCCTGCCGCCCTTCCGGAGTATCTCCGAACACCCTCTTGATCATCGCGGTGTCGATGATGCCCGGACAGATGGCGTTGATGCGTATGTTGTGTGCGGCGTAATCCAGCGCCGCCGACCTGGTCAGACCCACGACGCCGTGCTTGGCCGCCACATAGGCAGCACCACCAGGGAACCCTTTTATGCCAGCACCTGAAGAGGTGTTCACGATCGCTCCCCCACCCTGCCTGAGCATCAGCGGGAACTCGTACTTCATGCACAAGAACACTCCCTTGAGGTCAACGGCGATGATACGATCCCACTCATCCTCGGTGATCTCGGCTATAGGCTTGGTTGCTTGCTCGATGCCCGCGTTGTTGAAAGCGTAGTCCAGGCGACCAAAGGTCGATACAGCAGTATCTAGTGCCTGCTGTACGTCCCCAGCACGAGTCACATCGCACTCTAAGGCCAGTGCGGTACCCCCGGCCCGAGCTATCAGGTCGGCCGTCTCCTGACAGGCCTGCGCTGAGAGGTCTGCGACGAGCACGCTCGCACCCTCATGTGCGAAGGCTAAAGCAGCGGCACGACCAATCCCGCCACCAGCGCCGGTGACGAACGCCACCTTTCCTTCGAATCGCCTATTTCCAAGGTCCATAAATTTCCTCCTACCGACCACTTCCATACACCAGGACAAGCCCCTTCACCAGCACACTCCAAAGACTAGTCTTCGATCCTCCTAGGAAACATCTTGGTGTCCACGAGCTCGGGATCAGGACCACCACGCACGCCCATGTCGAGCGTATCTATCGCGTCGAGCTCTTCCGAAGCCAGCTCGAAGTCCCAAACCTCGAAGTTCTCCCGAATGCGCTCGGCCCTCACCGATTTGGGAATGACCGATCGGCCACGCTGCAGGTGCCAGCGGAGGATGACCTGCGCCGGGGTCTTGCCGTACTTACCGGCTAGTTGAACTATAGTGGGATCCTCCAGGGGGCTCCTTGCGTTGGCCATGTACACGTACACGCCGCCCAGGGGCGACCAAGCCTGCGTGATGATGCCGTGGGCCGCATCCGCCTCGCACACCGCCCTCTGGACGAAGTAGGGATGCAGCTCCACCTGGTTGACCGCGGGAACGACGTTGGCATTAGCTATCAACCGCTCCAGGTGCCCAGGATTGAAATTGCACACCCCTATCGCCCGCACAAGACCATCGGCAAGCAGCTTCTCCGCAGCCCTGTACGCCCCCAACGTGTTCTCGAAGTCCGAGGGCATCGGCCAGTGCAGCAGGTACAGGTCTATGTAATCCAGACCGAGGTTGCGAAGGCTGCGATCAAAGGCCCTCAGGGCGGAGTCGTAGCCGTAGTCGCTGATCCACAGCTTGGTCTGCACGCACAGCTCGGCGCGATCCACGCCACTACGCCTGATCGCCTCGCCAACCTGCCGCTCGTTCCGGTAGCTGGCAGCGGTGTCTATCAACCTGTACCCCACCTGGATCGCGGCCTCGACAGCATCGGCGGTCTGCTCGGGTGGGATCTGGAAGACCCCGAAGCCCAAAGCGGGTATCTGGATCCCGTTGTTCAGCGTGATATATATCTGCTCTGCACTCATGAGACCTCCTCAAACTCAACCACGATCGGCAGGGAGTTACGGCCCCAGTCGTCGATCTCGTTGCCCCGCCGGTACTTCTCAACAAGCAGCCTGCGCGCCAGCTGGTCCTCGGCCTCATCCTGCTGGAGGATGCGTGCCACGCCGGGGTGCTGCTGCCCTCCCAGCTCCACCGTCACATGAGGGTTAGCCCGGAGGTTGCGCACCCAGTCGGACCTATCGCGACCACCTGAGAGCATGTACATCCGCCCATCGTGCACGGCAAACCAGATCTCGATACGATGCGGCCTGCCGCTCTTGCGCCCGATGGTGGTCAGGTAAGCGTACGGCCTACTAGCGTGCTGCTCTAGCCAGCGCCGCACGCTATCTTTGCCTGCAGTCATGTTGTCTCTCCTGCTGATGTTTAACATATATCTCAAACATCATCGCATACAGCTAAGGCCTCAGCAGCACTTTGATCGCACGCCGCTCATCCATAGCCCTGTAGCCCTCAGCCACTTCCGCAAGGGGAAGTTCTAGATCGAACACCTTGCCGGGGCGGATCTTGCGCTGCCATATGAGGTCGATCAGCTCAGGCAGGAAGCGGCGCACCGGTGCAGGGCCGCCATGCAGGTGCACGTGCGAGAAGAAGTACTCGTTGCCCGGGATCTGCACGTCGTGCAGCACGCCCACGAACCCCACGTGCCCCCCAGGCCTGGTGGAGCGTATCGCCTGCATCATCGACTCCTGGGTGCCCACAGCCTCGATGGTGGAGTGCGCCCCAAGCCCGTTGGTCATCTCCTTGACCCGAGCCACGGCCTCATCTCCACGCTCCTCAATGATGTCGGTAGCTCCGAACTCCCTGGCCAGCGCCTGCCTGGCGGGGTTGCGGCTGCCCGTCAGTATGATGCGCTCAGCCCCAAGTTGCTTGGCGGAGAGCACTGCCAGCAGGCCAACAGCTCCATCGCCCACAACAGCCACCGTCTTGCCGGGACCCACCTCTGCAGCTACGGCAGCGAACCAACCTGTGCCCAGCACGTCGGAGGCTGCCAGGAGATCGGGAATCATATCTTCGGGGGGAGTATCCGGCGTAGGCACCAAGGTGCCATCGGCCAGTGGGACGCGCACGTACTCCGCCTGCGCACCCGTGGGCGCCCCTGGCTGCCTGTTGACGCAAGACGTTTGATAGCCAGAGCGGCAGATCTCGCACGTGTTGTCCGAGGCAAAGAAGGTCCCCACCACGAACTGGCCCGGCCTTATATGCTTGACCTCGCTACCCACCTCCTCGACGAAGCCCGCGTACTCGTGACCCATCGGCACGGGCTGCGTGACGTGATCTATTCCCCTGTAGGGCCAGAGGTCCGAGCCACAGATGCAAGTTGCCGGCAACCTGAGGATAGCGTCCGTTGGCTCCACTATCTTGGGATCAGGAAGCTCCTCAGAGCGCACATCCCTAGGACCATACAGCAACGTCCCTCGCATAGATTACACCTCCTAACACTTTGATTACAGGTTCTATAAACTCGATCAGCTCGACCCACCAAATTCATCTTTGACCATAGGCTTAGTGCCTATATCACTCCGAAGGTTCATCAACCAACTCGATCCTCGCTGTGAAGTTACCTTTCTGACTTCTGATAGCCTCCATGTCTCCATCGAAACGCCCTAGCCTAACTATGCCGGTGAAGTACCCAACATCGTCGTAGTAGAAGACCAGAACGCCAGATGGCTCATAGTACCCTATATCTCCGGGAACGGGGTCATCACCCGGTGGTACACCCTCCATAGATAGCTTCCTTGGAAGGTTAGCTATCTTCTCCACCCCGTTGAAGTCGCGAAAGGTTAGCGTCAACGGCAGCTGTGCGATCAGATCCCGGGAGGTAGGATTGTCCCACAAACGCCCAGTCAGGACGGTGTCTCCTATGGTCACCATTATTGATGTCTCGTTAGTCGTAGGTTCTTGCGTAGTCATCACCGTTTCCCCTTAGCCGCGCTACGCCTCTGGGAGAAGGCCACGCCCAGAGCTCCCAGCACCATGAACGCAACGGTCACCAGCACTGCGCTGTTCCAACCTGTGATCACGCCAGCTGTGCCCAGGTCTCCCTCGCGGTTGATGAGCATGACGACTATGGTTATGCCCACTGCAGATCCCAGGTAGCGAGCGGTGTTGTTGGCGCCGCTGCCCATAGCCGTACGGCTTGCCGGCACGCTGGCCACAGCTTGACTACCCAGAGCTGAGTTGAGCAATCCGTTGGCCAAGCCCACGAACACCAACCCAGGTAGCAAGCGTAAGACGGGCACCTCTGCGGATGGAACCAACAGCGCTAGCTCTCCGACCGCACAGCCTACCAGACCAACGATCAGCAGCGCTCGCGAAGAGATCCAGCCTGGTAGCCACCTAGCAGCAAACCCAGCTACCGAGCTGGTACCGGACCAGGCAAACAAGACCAGGGTGGCAGCAAGAGTGCTGTGGCCCAGGCCGCGCTCCACCAAGCTCGGTATCACCGTAGAGAGCGAGAGTATGCCCATCCCAGCTGCGAACGCTGCCAGCGTTGCGCCCACGAAGTCGGGTAGCCTCAACAGCGAGAGATCGAACATCGGGTGATCGATCCGGCTCTCCACCCATACGAACCCAGCAAGCAGCAGTCCACCTAGCACCAGCAGGGCCAAGGCCGAGAACGACCACCCAGCGCGTCCAACCACCAACCCCACCATCAACAGCGCAACCCCCAGGCCCAGCAAAGCCGACCCAGCCAAGTCCACAGGACGCGGATATGGAGATCTTGACTCGGGTAGCACGGCAATGCCAGCGGCTGCCAATCCGAGCCCTGCCAGGCCTGTAGCCATGTACGGCAGTCGCCAGCCACCGACCGCCATGAGCCCGGTGGCCACGAACGGGCCGATAGCAACCCCAGCGCCCAGCGCACCGGCCCATACGCTGGTGGCACTGGCTCTTGCTGGCCCCTCTGGAAAGAAGTGCCCGATGATGCCGAGGCCACAAGCCACTATCGCGGCCGCGCCCACTCCCTGTACGATACGAGCCAGTATCAACAGCAGAGGGTTGGGAGCAAGCCCGCCCAAGAAGGAGAAGGCGGCCAAGAGCAGAGCACCAGCTATGAACATCCGGCGACGGCCATAATCATCGCCCATCGCCCCGCTGGCCAGCAGCGCGGCGGCCATTCCCAGGGGCATAGCGCTAAGTATCCAAGCCTGGGCACCTGTGCCCGCATGCAGGCCGGCAGCGGTGCTGGTCAGCGTCGTCAGCGGGACGGTGGACACGAGCAGCACGAGCAAAGTGCCCGCTGAGGTCACGGCGAGGATGCTCCTGCGCCGAGGTTGACTCACCGCGACACCCCTAACATATCGAGATCTCTCTTCGAGACTTGCCCGCTCCTGTAGCATAGGTCGCACATCCTATTTCCCTAATGCAGGCTACCAAGCGTAGGCCATGGGCGCCTCGCCACCGGG
>JBHORE010000185.1:0-4120 GCA_042408415.1 Thermobaculum sp. | reverse complement strand
GGAGGAGCTCAGGCAAGTGATGAGGGATCTGAGGGCTGTGGGAGTGGAGATATTGACGGTGGGGCAGTATCTGAGGCCCTCCAAGGGGCATCTACCTGTGGAGAAGTACTACCATCCGCAGGAGTTTGCTGAGCTCAAGGCAGAGGCCCTGGAGCTGGGCTTTGCTCATGTGGAGGCTGGCCCCCTCGTCCGCTCCTCCTACCACGCCGACGAGCAGGTCCTCTCCCTACAGCAGCGGGCTGGGTAGCTGTTGCGTCTTCTCTCTCTTTCTCAACAATGGCTCAACATGAGCGCAATCTTTCCCGAACTCCTAGGGATTACCTTCAGATCATGTATTCATCCCGAAGCGAGGTGGACAAGTTGAAGATAAGCGATGCGGTGGTCGCTGCGCATATAGACGACGAGGTGGTGCTGCTGCACATGGGGACAGGCAAGTACTTCGGCCTAGATGCTCTTGGCAGCAAGATATGGACCCTGCTGGAAGAGGGCAAGCAGCCGGAAGAGATCGTGGACGCGATCTGTGCCGAGTACTTGGTCGATCGCCCCACGGTGGAGCGGGACCTGCAGGCTTTCCTGGAAGTATTGGCTAGCAGGCACCTGCTGGAGGCCGGGGATGAGAGCTAGGTTGTACGATCTTCGCCTCGTGGCTAGGGCGTGGAGCGACTTGCTGCTCGTGGATAGAGTGTTGAATCGCGATGGGCTTGATCCCCTGCTGACCAAGATCGAGTCGACGGCTCCTGCTCACAGGGACGTGACTCGCCAGGAATTCGTGAGAGCTCGTAGGTACGCTCGCAGGATCGCCCTTGCCGCTCACCTCTGCCCCGTGGGCGCCAGGTGCCTCCACAGGTCCCTGGTGCTGCACATGTGGCTGCGACGTGAGGGCCTGCCGAGCCAGCTGCGCTTTGGTGTCTGGAAGGAGAACCAGGATCTACGCGCCCACGCTTGGGTGGAGTTGGCAGGCCTGCCCGTCAACGACGATCGACGAGCGTTGGCTGGTATCCAGCCGATGTTTAATCCGACGGATGTCAAGCCGAGGGAGGCAAGATGACTTTTGGGATAACTTCCAGCGCAGATACTCGTGCTGGCCAGCGCCGAGCTTACAGGGTGCATGGACTCAGGGTCAGCAGCGATCTTCCTCTGCCCATCCCGGAGTGCGTATCCCCGGAGACCGACGACCTGGTGGCGAGGCTGATGGATCACGGCTCGCCTCGGCCCACCGGGAAGATGGTGGCCTGGGCTCCCTGCCCCTTGCACGGGATGGATACCGCCGTGTACCGCGGCACGGACGGCACTTGGATCTGGCAGCGCGCGGTGGCCACCTGTCATGTGCACCCCGACCTGAAGGCGGTAGATATCTATCCGGAGTCAGGGATCGATCCCGAGGCGCTGGCCCTGTTGATCATGGGGCCCGTGTGCACCTATGTCCTATTGAGGCGTGGCGTGCCTGTGTTGCACGCCACGGCGGTGGTCATGCAGGGTAGGGCAGTGGCCTTCGTCGGTTCCCAGGGACAGGGCAAGTCCACCATGGCCTCCTTCCTCCTCTCTCGAGGTGCTAGGCTGCTCACCGACGATAGCCTGCCCTTGGTGCTTGCTCGTGGGCAGGTGCTGGGGGAGCCGAGCGTGCCCCTGATGAAGCTATGGCCGCAGACGGCCCAACACGCGTTGGGGCTATCTGAGGATTTGCCTCAACTCATGTGTGGCTACGACAAGAGGAGGCTGCTGTTGGATGAGCGCTGGCAGCTGGTCGAGCAGGCTGTGCCGGTAGATGCCGTTTACATGCTGCGTAGGCAGGATCCAGCGACTTGTCATGATATCAAGGTAACCGTGCTGGAGCCCACGCAAGCTTTCACTGAGCTGCTGAGCCACATATCTAACAGGTCTTACCTGTTGCCCGAGGAGGAGGCAAGGTTGGTACCGGTCATTGCCCACTTGAGCAGAGGTGGGCGCGTGAGGGTACTGACTTACCCTAGCGGCTTCGAGCATGCCGACGCAGTGTATCGTTCGATAGTGAACGACCTGGGAGGAGAAGCATGAGCGCTATTGCCGCGACCTACGCTCTAGACGGCAGGCCTGCCACTCCTGCGCCGATAGAGGAGATGCTAGCTGCCATGAGCTATAGGGCTCTGGATGGGACCTCAGTCTTCCCCGGCGATCGGGTGGCGATGGGGGTGGCCAAGATGGTTATCACTCCTGAGGAGGGCAGAGAGGATCAGCCTTTGATCAGCGCTCGCACGGGCTGTGTGCTTGTATCCGACGCCAGGTTGGACGATAGACGCACATTGATGTCCCTACTGGGTATCGATCCTAAAAGTGAGCCAACAGATGCCGAGCTGATCCTGCTGGCCTACGAGCGTTGGGGGCTGGATGCCCTCTCTAGGTTGCTGGGCGACTTCGCGTTCGTGCTGTGGGATCCACGCAGGCTGCAGCTGATCTGTGCCCGCGACACAAGCGGCCAGAGAGCCTTGTTCTACGTCCTCAGCGCGGGCGTGTTCTACGTAGCTTCCGAGATACATCCATTACTGAGGGTGACGGGTATCCCTGTTGAGCCCAACGAGGAACGCATAAGGAACTTTCTCACACCTTTTGAGATGTTCGCCAATGAGAAGCAGTACGAAGATACCTTTTATAAGGGGGTGTACTCGGTTGAGGCGGGCAGTGCCTTGGTAGTGAAGCCTTCGAGCCTCGTCAAGACCCGTTACTGGAACCTAGGCCCCCTACGGGAGGTGCGTTACAAGCGGGAGGAAGAGTACGCGGAGCACTTCCTGGAGGTGTTCAGCAGTTGCGTGGGTGACAGGCTTCGATCTGTGGGGCCTGTGGGGGTGCTGCTCAGTGGAGGGCTGGACTCATCCTCCATCGCCTGCACTGCTCTCTACATGGCACATACCGGTAGGGTCCCGATCAACGATAAGCTATTGGGCTTCACCTCCACCTTTGAGGGGCTCTCGTGCGATGAGCGGGATTACGTGGAGACTATACGGGATTTCTGGGGCTTTGATGTCCGTTTTGTCGCCAGCGATTCCTATGCTGGCAGGCTGGAGCTGGAGCCCGAAGGCTTCAGGGAGGCGCCCAATATAGGTATAGCCGGCGCTAAGAACAGTCTCTACAACCAGATCGTGGCCTCTGGCGCGCGGCTGCTGCTATCTGGGCAGTGTGGAGATAACATCATATTGGGCAGTCATCTGGTGTTCGACTCTCTCCTGCGTAAGGGCCAGTTGCGGGAGCTGCTCTCTAGGATGTCCTTCTACCACAAGGTATCTCATGACCCTTGGCGCAGGATATTGCTGCTGCACACCCTGCTGCCGCTCACGCCCTTGTGGCTCCAAAGAAGGCTGCTCGCCCGCTATGTGCGCAGGCAGTACCTGCGCCGATGGGATAGGATAATGCCTGACTGGTTCACGCCATGGATCAGGGAAGATATCCTGTCTAGGTCCATGGCCCGGGCAGTAGGGGCCAACATGACGCGCAAGTTCTCCAACACGGCCCGAGAGGAGGAGTATAGGCTGCTCTACCCACCCGAGGTAGCACGCTTTCCGTCGCCATGGCCTGTCGAGCACGCCAGGCCCTTTGCTGACCGTAGGCTGCACGAGTACTTGTTGGCGATACCGCCAGAGGTCAAGTACAAGCCCCATCCGGACACGGAGGAGTTCTACGCCGGCGCCAAGCGGGTGCTGCGGGAGGCCATGAAGGGTATCATGCCCGAGACCATCCGCACTCGCACCTCTAAGACGATGTTCGAGGATGTGCTGACCTCGGAGCTTGCCTCTAGCTGGCACCTCTATGAGCAGGCCTTCGGGCCAGGTGCCAAGCCGCGTATAGCAGAGAAAGGGTACGTGGATAGGCAGTCCTTCTGGGAGGCCCTAATGGCTCTACGGGAGGGCAAGAGGAGGGCAGATGTGGTGTACCTCACGCAGGTGGTGGGCCTGGAGACGTGGCTGCGGTCATTGGAACAGCCGCAGAACCAACTCCTCTCCGTGGGGCCGTGCAACCACTTGATGGGTGTTCAAACATGAACAAATCGTCGATAGCTGCCCAAGAGCGCACCGGTATGGGCAGCAGCCTTACGGGACGCTGGTCGTGCCTCGGCGTCGCTGCGGAATCTACGGCACGGAAAGGAGGTGAG
>JBHORE010000184.1:0-10435 GCA_042408415.1 Thermobaculum sp. | reverse complement strand
TACAAAACATAAATCAAGATAAAAAGTCGTAGCGTTTTCTTGACTTTTACTTGCTATAACGCTACTCCATAATGATAGAATGTTTCTGGGTTTACTTCACGAACAGGAGAGAACCATTGTTCGACGGACTGAGCAGTGTTGAGGAGTTCATATCCCATCTAGAATCGGAAAGACATTTTTCAAACAACACTACCGCTGCCTATAAAAACGATATACTACAGTTCCACGACTGGCTTCAGGGTAAGGACCATATCGACTCTTGGGCGGCTGTAACCTCTTCTGATATACAGGATTACCTCTTGTACCTAAAAGGTAATCAAGACAGGGCCTACGCTCCAAGCACACAGGCGCGTAAGATGGCAGCTATAAAGAGCTTCTTCCAGTTCTTGGTAGCCAAGTCTGTAGTAGATCAAAATCCAGCCAGTGATCTCATAAGTCCAAGAGTACAGAAATACTGGCCAAAAGCCATAAGCGTGCAAGAAGTCAATATGCTACTTGCAGCTGCCAGTGATTCAGAGACCCCAGAGGGAATTAGAGACAGAGCAATGCTCGAGGTGCTTTATCGCACCGGGCTGAGAGTGAGTGAGCTGGTTAGCCTGAATGTGGACGATATAAATCTAGACGAAAGCCACCTTAAGTGTATAGGTAGAGGAAAGACTAGGAAGGTGCCTTTGTCTCAACCAGCAGTGGATGTTCTCAAGGTGTATCTTGAGAGATCCAGACCTTTGCTGGTCAGGGGGCAAGACGAGCAGGCACTATTTGTGAACCACCGAGGGCAGAGGCTCACTAGACAAGGTTTCTGGTTGATTCTCAAGGCTTATGCTTCGGAGGCTGGGATCAAAGGGATTACACCTCACACGCTCAGACACTCCTTTGCCGCTCATATGATCGATGGGGGAATAGACCTGAGGCAGGTACAGGAGTGGCTTGGACATGCAAGCATAACGACCACCCAGGTCTACAGACAGATAAAGTCGAACTCTCATTCAGAGAAAATAATAGACATCAAAAGCAGGGAAGAGAGAATACCCGAGGAAGTAGCTAAATGAGATCTCCATTTATTGCCTTGCTAACGGGGTTAATCGCACTTTCTGCATATAAGTTGGGATTTCCCGTAGTAAAAGTGTACGATGCTCCCGATGGAGGAAAGGTAATGAGGTTCTCCTTCAGCAAAACCCCAGGCTTCGTTGCTTACATGCGCATGCCGCGCAAGGAATTGCCCCGACCAGAAACGAAGCGTGCATGAAATCAAATTACTTGCAAGATATCTAGCCATCCCCACCAACTTTTGGGGTTGGCTTTCATTTTTAGGAGGTTAGGATGGCTGAGACTAAGGAAACAACAGAAACCACAGTGAGCATGGATACTATCGTATCTCTCGCCAAGAGGAGAGGTTTCGTCTTTCCCAGCAGCGAGATCTACGGAGGCTGGTCAGCTTTCTGGGACTATGGCCCTGTAGGCGTAGAGATGAAGAAAAATATCAAGAAGGCCTGGTGGCATGACGTTGTACAAATCCGACACGATGTCGTAGGTATAGATGCAGCCACCATAATGCATCCTCTAGTATGGAAAGCTTCTGGACACCTCGAGAACTTCAACGACCTAATGGTCGACTGTAGGAACTGCAAGCAAAGGTTCAGAGCTGATCATCTTCCTGGTTACGAAGAGAACAAGAGGGCAGGAAAAGAGAATCCAGTAGAGGGACTCTCCTGTCCTAATTGCGGATCGAAAGATCTAACGCCTCCTCGCCCATTTAACACCATGTTCAAGACGTTCGTTGGGCCAGTAGAAAACGAGGCCGCGGTAGCCTACCTAAGACCTGAGACAGCTCAAGCCATATTTGTTCAGTTCTCAAACGTGCTCATGACTAGTAGGAAGAAATTGCCCTTCGGCATAGCACAGATAGGAAGAGCTTATCGTAACGAGATAACCCCAGGCAACTTCATATTCCGGTCGAGAGAATTCGAACAAATGGAACTGGAGTATTTTGTACGTCCAGGCGAAGATGACAAATGGTATGATTACTGGCGCAACTTTGCGATAGATTGGTTTGTGTCTCTGGGAGTGTCCAGAGATAGGTTGCGCCTTAAGGAGCATGCTAAGGATGACCTCTCTCACTACTCGAAGGCAACAACCGACTTGGAATACCTTTATCCATTTGGATGGAACGAATTGTGGGGTATCGCTAACCGCACTGACTATGATCTCAAAGCCCATATGGCAGTCAGTGGGCAGCAGCTGACTTACTACGATGAAGAGACCAAGAGCCATATAGTTCCATACGTCATCGAACCATCACTAGGAGTAGACAGATCATTCCTAGTATTCCTTCTAGATGCCTATCATGAGGAACCAGACAATGAAGGCACTCGCGTAGTTCTCAGATTCCACCCAAGGATAGCTCCGGTGAAGGTCGCTGTGCTACCGCTATCTCGCAAGGAGCCTCTCATCAAGATAGCATGGGAGATAAGAGACAGACTAGCAGACATGTATGTAACCGACTACGACGAGACCGGCAGTATAGGTAGGAGATACCGCCGGCAGGACGAAATTGGAACTCCTTACTGCGTAACGGTCGACTTCCAGACACTAGAAGATAACGCAGTTACTATAAGGGACAGAGATACAATGCAGCAGGACAGGGTGAGCATTTCTGAACTCGAGTCCGTCCTCAAGGATAAGCTTGGATTCTAGGAGCCCATGCCATAACCAAAGTAGGATCCTGGCAGAAGAGCATTCAAAGTACGGAAATACCTTATCGGCAGGAGGGCTAGTGAGCGCCCTCCTGCCTCAACACCACCGGTATGGTGGCTAGACACAGCATTATATCTCCTAGAAGCGTATGGTTCTCAGCATACTCAGCTTCTAGTTTGGTGCGTTCCTCATAGCCGAGATTAGATCTCCCTGCCACCTGCCAGGGGCCTGTTAGACCAGGCTTAACTGTCAACATTTTCAGTATGTCAGGTATTGTCTCGGGAAACCTCTCTGCCTGAGCTATGATCTCGAAGGGGTAGCGAGGCCTTGGCCCCACTATACTCATCTCTCCATGCAAGACGTTGATAAGGTTAGGAAGCTCATCAATACTAGTCTTACGTATGAACCTGCCTACCCTTGTCAACCTTGGATCATCATCCAGAAGCTTGAAGTTGTTTCTTCTATACTTCTCCCACAGGACTGGGTTGTTTACCAAAAGTAAGTGTGCGTTTGGTACCATACCTCTGAACTTATACATCTTAAAAGGTACGCCATGCCTCCCCGCCCTCTTAGGAATATCCGCCATGACTGGCCCAGGAGACTCCAGTTTGATTAGTATTGCCACTATCAGCAATAGAGGAGCAAATATCAACAAGGCTGTCAGAGATACTATTATGTCAAAAGTTCTCTTGAGAACTCTTTTGAGGCTCCACTTCTGACTCTCAGCCCAAAGTATCTGTACTTCTATAGGCGCATTGTAGAGCCATTCTTGGATCTTGGCATCTAGTATATATTGCTGTCTGTCGTGTATATGAGCCTCCCTGGGCTCAAGATCGCGTAGATCTAGGATACGCAAGGAGTAGCGATATCCTGCCACAAGGGAGGTGGTGATTGCTGCTTCAAATATGAGGACGCTTCTCGGGAACTCCTGAATAGGGTCCTGAAGGGAGACGAATACTAACAAGAGGGTCGCGACTATAGACCCCACTACAGTAGCGGACACCACAGCTACCGTTTCTCTCAAAGCAGCGTTCTGCCAAATGTATCTATAGAGACCAAAAAGGGCAAATAAAGCTATTCTGAGAATTATAAGAGGGAACAACAGGTCAATAAATCTTGGAAGCTCCCTCTCCAGATATGGAAAAGGCACGCGCACTGCAAAGCTGAGTATAAAAGAAGCAGCCACACACAACACATCTATTATGAACCACCAGAAAGCCCCTAGCTTCATGATGTTCTCCAAATAAGTGGATATGCCTTTATTAACAGCTTATGTATTCTTCGAACCTCAGACTCAGCGGTATGATCCCGGGCAAAACGCAGCGCATTTGAAGATAAACTCATCCTTAGATCATCTGCTTGTATCAAGCGTTGAACACAAAAAGCCAGAGCACTAGCATCCCCAGGCTCTACCAGTAGACCATTGACCCCTTCTTCTATGATATCGGGTATACCGCCCACTTTCGTCGCCACTATGGGCAGTCCAGCTGCCATAGCCTCGAGCAGCACTTTTGGAATACCCTCAGAAAGGCTCGGTAGAACATATATATCTGATCTGTCGAAGTAGGCCTTTAGCACCGGACCGGGTGGGACATAGCCAGGGAACTCAACGACATGTTTCAAACCTAACTTAGACGCAAGATCCCTAAGGTAGTCTCCTTGTTCCCCATCCCCAACTATAGTTAGATGCACATCGAAGCCTCTATCAATTAGAAGCTTGACCGCTTCAAGAAGATAAGCAAGACCTTTGACTGGCCTGAGCTGCCCCGCCCAAAGTAAACGCACAGGATTATGCAATACCCCCTTAGGGGAATCGCTGATATCAGATTCCTTCACCAGACTACTATTAGCAATGATCGCGCTTTTGGATTCTTCAAGGTATCGACTGAGCCCTTTGCCAGTTACTAATACCGCCCCTCTCTTAGCAGCTAATAACATGCTTTTATCCAAATAGATTGCAAGTCTTCTGGCCATACTATCTCGTTTTGTTTTGGAAGCATACTTAGCTCTGGTAGTTTCCATTATGTCCCCTCGTATCCAGAGGACATACGGTTTTGCTAACAATAAACAGACGAAAGCCGTTATAGGTAGTAGAGGATGTGGGCCATTTATCCACACTAAGTCCGACCTGCGAACACCCTGGTAAATCCTCTGCACTATAACCAGAAGATCTCTCGGCAGCTGCTTCATGAACTGCTCGATAGTCCTTGAGGGGGGAAGTTTTATATAACGAATATGCTCGCCTTCTATACTAAAGCCACCAATGCCAGAGGCATGTACTGGGCAACAAATCTCTATGTTCTCAGCAAAAGCAAGCAGCTCGGGAACAAATCTCATAAAGGCGCTGGTCGTACAGATCTTATCTTCATCTACGAAGTGATAGTCACTTGTTACAAGGCACAATCTGTTTATCTTCATACTTCCGATTCATTCCATAGAACTGTAGGTCCTAATCCTTCTCCCCAGCAGCAGATCCTTCCAGCCCAACAGAAAAGCCAAATTAGCTACAAAGAAACTGTAGGCAGCAGAGAGCAAACCAACCCTTTTGCCAGCCTTTTCCAAAAGAAAACCACATAAAGACATAGAAAAGTACCCAAGATGCAACCATAAAGCTAGGGAATATACTCTTTTATAAGACCTTAAACCTATCGATGAGACAAAAGATAGAATCAAAAATACAGGAGTCATCCATCTCAGCACTTTGTGCGAGAATACTGCCCACCAATGTAGGGGATGTCTCAGAGGGTTAATACTCCCCTCATCGCTAAAAAGAGCTCTTAGAGCTCTCGAGACCATCCGCCGTCGAGCGTTTACCTCACCTTTTGCACTGGATGGCATCACCTCATAAGCCACAGCCCTGGGCTCGTGTACCATCACATAGCCTTTCTTTATCGCAAGCTTGGGTATAACAACATCTTCACTACAATCTGGAGAGAACGGCTCGAAGATTTCCCTTCTGAAGCTCATAACAGCACCACTTGTTGTTGAGAGCACGCCTGCATCGCTCTCAAGCCTTCTAAGTAGCATCTCATATCTCCAGTAGATACCCTCACTCTGCGATATACCTGAAGCACTAGTGTTCCTTATCTTAAGCTCCCCACCCACACATCCAATATGTGGATCAAGATAATGCTTAGCTATATGGATTAGGAAATCCTTATCGTGACGCGTATCAGCATCTGACCTGACAATCACCTCATGCCTAGCAGCCAGAACCCCTTGTATGATGGCGGCCGTCTGACCAGATCTTCGTAGTGCTATCAAGCGTACCCGCGAATCCTTTGAAGATATGCTGTGTACGATTTCATTGGTCGCATCCGTAGATCCATCAGACACAACAACGACTTCAAGCTTCCCATACGGATAATCCATAGCCAACAAATCATTTAGAGAATCTTCTATGACCGAGGCTTCGTTATGAACAGCCATTACTATAGATATTGAAGGCCAGTTTTTTACCTGCCGAGAGTTATTCTCGGATTTCAAAATAGACAACAGCTTCAAGAGAAACGGATACGCCACCCAGGTATATCCGACCATGAGCGAGGACAACCAAAACAACCAGCGCATAGGATAAAGATATAACCTCATTTCACCATAGCGTATACACCTGAATTTATGCCCGAGCAGAGCTTGGCGAACTCCTCAACTCCATCTTCTACCGAGATGGTAGGTTTCCATCCTAGAGACCTGAACTTTGACCCATCGACTTCATAGGAGATCTGGTTGAGGTGGCGTCCCTCCTTGCGCTCCACTTTGAGCCTCGGGAAACGAGGTCTTACATAAGACAACACCTGATTTACAGAGGCGTTCTCACCAACAACGTTGAACACATCGTTCTCAGTCGCTGGATTCAGGAGAGCAAAGATAAAGGCCGAGCTGGCATCCTTTACATGTATAAAAGGTCGCTTCTGCTCCCCCGTACCATGTACAGTAATCGGCATACCCAACGCACCATATATGGCAAACTTGTTTACCACGGTATGCACGCGCAGCCCGGGACTTAGACCAAACACAGTAGCAAGTCTCAACGCTGTGCCACTTATTCTGCCGTTAGTTTGATCTGGAAGGGCAAGGATCTCTTGCTCTCCCATAAGCTTGTACACACCATAGGGGCTTTCAGGATGACATTCTGATTCCTCATTGACTATCCCTGCAGTCTCACCATAGACGCTACATGTGGAAGCATATATTACTCGCCTGACTGTACTAGATCTCTTAACAGCCTCGACAACATTCTTGGTTCCTTGAAAGTTCGTTCGCTCCGTCTCTGGAATACGTTCGAAGGAGACCACTGCGTTGGTCAGAGCCGCAAGATGTATGACTACATCGCACCCTTGAACAGCGTCAACCAGATCTTCAAGGTTCTGCACATCACCATATACAAAGTCATAGATACCACTTGGTGGTAAATTCATCAGGGATTGGTATCTTTCATCTTGCATGTTGTCAAAGATGATTATCCTGGATCCTGCTAACTCTGGATGCTCTCCCAAGTCCCTGATGAGTTGAGAGCCTACATACCCAGCGCCACCTGTTACTAGTATGTTCAACTGCGTTACACCTCTTTTCACGATTTTGTTTTCATCTACCAAGAAGGAATTATACACTTCGGCTCAACTATTATTGTCTAGAAGGTATCGTCAAGCAAAAAATAATTATCAATTACCTTGCCTCGACTATTCGCCTATAGATCAGGCTCCATTGTTGCGATACCTTGGATACATCCATAGAGTTGATTATCAAAATATCTCTTATCGGCAATCCTGACCAGCGAATGAACAGCACGGTGAGGAAGATTGTCGAGAAGCTATAACTAACGGACGAGGATAACGCTGCTCCTTCTATACCCCAACCCGCAACCCCCATAAGAAATACGTTCATTACGACATTTATACACATAGACGCCAAAGTAGCGATTTGAAACCATTTAGCCTCTCCCTGCCCTATAAAGTAATTTGAAAGCACCCGTTGTAGAGAAAAAACTACAGTACCTATGAGCAGTATGCGAAGGGCATCCACAGCACCTAGAAAGCTGCGACCATACAGGAGAGTTATTATAAGATGAGAGAAGAGCATTATCCCCAGTCCCATGATTAGCGAGATAGTAAATGTTATTCTCATCGTCGCCGCTGTGATATCTCGCACATTCTCCTTATCCGAAACAGAGACTCTAGGCAACAAAGCAGTAGAGATCGCTCCAGGTATAAGCCATACTACTTCGGCCCAGTTAGTGGCAGGAACATAGAGCCCTAGATGAGATGAACCTAAGAAGTACTTCACAAGGAAGTAATCGAATCTATAACCAACGGCCTGAGCAACAGTACCCGCCTCTATATGAAAACCATATCTGACAACCCTTAGAAAAGCCTCTAGGTTGAACCTAATGCTGAATCCAAGTTTCCTGGCTATGGTCGCTATGGAGAGAAGAAGAGTAGTAATAGAATTAGCAGCCAAACCAAATGCTATACCCACATCCCTACCCCAAATGATAAGTCCCAGGAGTATGAACGCTGGGAGAGTGAGGTATCTGGCCACATACATGGCGCTAAACCAGTCCAGCTTCCTCTCGGAAACCCAAACATAATCCAAATAACTTTGCAATATCGATATAGGAAATGTCAGGGTAATGATAGTAATCGAGAGCTTGGACTCTAGCTCCATGTTGAGATATGGCCTTAGTACGGAGAACGCCAATATCGAAGATAGGCCAAATATAGTGGCGCCTATAAGTGAGTTGCCTACTATTTCCTCGAGGGAAAGCCGCTTCTGCCCCCTGAAGTGCACATGGGCAGGTCCAAGCCCCAGAGTAGCGACCGTAGTTATGAAAGTAGATATGGTCACTAACAAGCCATAGGATCCAAGTCCCTCCCTACCTGCTACACGAGCCAGCATCACCGTAAGCAACAGGGATACTACTTTCTGAAAGTTACGGCTAATAAATACCAGAACGGTATCCTTTAGCATCTAACACCTGCCGCCTTGATATACTCTTCCTGTAACTTGCGAACAGTAAGCTTTATATCAAACCTGGAGGATGCATATTCCCTGGCTTTCAATCCCATATGTTCGCGCAAGCTATCCTCCGACAATAGCCTAATCACTGAGCTTGCTAAAGATTCAGGATCACGAGGAGGCACTAAAAGACCCGTCTCTCCTTCAATGACTATCTCGGTAATTCCGCCCACTTTGGTAGCCACTGCCGGTACACCCATAAGAGCAGCCTCCACCAACGCCACGCCGAAGCTTTCCTGCAAGCTAGGGAAGACAAATACGTCCGTTAGAGAAAGCACTCTGTCTATATCCTTGCGAGCCCCAAGGAAAAGTACATGTGAACCAATACCTAAACTATTAGCTAGATCAGACAAGTATTGTTGCAGCTCTCCATTACCAACAAATAGAAAGCGTGTGTTAGGGTATTGCTCTATGACTTTAGGAGCTGCTCTTATCAAATATTCCTGCCCCTTTATCTTTCTAAGTCTAGCAACGTTCGTTATAACGAACTCATCTTCAGAAATGCCCAACTCTCTTCTGAGAGAAACCAGCTCCTCCCGAGGAGCCCTTTTCCAAGAATTTAAATCCACTCCCGAATATATAACGTTTACTTTGTCCTTAAGTAACGGTTCAAGGCCAATAAGTCTCTCTCTAACAGCATTACTGGGAACTATTATCCTAGTAGTGCGCAGGTTGAGGAGCCAATCCACCAGAACATGGGTAGACTTCCTAGTTAGGAAAGGCATGCCCCTCTTATGAATAATCACTGGCACACCTGCAAGAAAAGCAGCAAGCCTTCCCCAGGTTTCCCCCGGGTACAGGTTAGCATGTACCACATCCACAGATTTGTCTCGAATTATACGAGCTAAAGCCAAGGCATTAGACGGATCATTACGTCCATATTCATTTATCTCATATATGGGTACGCCAAGGCTGTAGAAATCACCTCTAATGAGGTGATCGCCCTCATCAATAACAAGTGAATAATCAGCAAAGCTAACAGATGCTACAAGAGGCTGAAAACGATCCTTATCTAGGAGCCTTAAAAGATGATATATCTGCCATTCAGCTCCACCCTGAGCTATTGGCCCCATTACTATTAGGACTTTTATACTGGGCGGCACATCTACTCCTCACCTGATAGCAATCTTTCTACGGTTCCCTTCACCGTACGCTGTGGCGAAAAGCCAAGGTCGTGGCATATACGGCTTATATCGACGACGAAATTATCCGCTGATATCTCCCTGTTGCCTGCACCTCTGTCCGGCTTCTGCTCTACAGGAACTCTATAACCCAGTATCCGCTCGGCTGCATCATTGACGATATCGGCCACAGTCTTGACTGTAAGGGTCTCTGGGCTACCAAGGTTATAGATACCTGTGGCTTGCTTCTCTATTGCCAGCTTATATGCTTGCACTGTATCCATCACGTGCAGGAAGTTTCTTGCCTGCATACCAGTCCCATAGATGGTAATAGGCTGGTGATTGAGCACACGATCGGCAAGCACATTCAGCAAAGTGTTCTTCTTGGTGATACCCTTACCGTAGATGTTTGTCTGCCTGAATATCAAAACGTTCAGTCCATCAAGCTTCTGAGCTGCTAATAGTAGGTGTTCGCTAGCCGTTCGCAAGAACCCATACATACCGATGGGAGCCCTAGGAGTATCCTCCGTAACCAATCCAGAGGCTTGACCATAGACAGCAAATGTAGAAGAGAACAGAAACTGCTTTACTCCAGCACGAACGGC
>JBHORE010000182.1:0-6552 GCA_042408415.1 Thermobaculum sp. | reverse complement strand
ACCGTTTATGCCAACTTTTGGTGCTACCCTGGTGTTAGTCGCGTGAGATGACACACGATTATAGCTCGATCAAAGGTCTGGTTAGGTTAACCTTCGCCAAGGATCATGATCGTGCTGTATAGGCGTCTTACGGGCCACATGGCGATGCTCACTAACCTTGTGAGACAGCCGGCAGGACCAACCTCGAATACATGGCGCGCAGGGGCACTACCATCGTCCTGGGCTACCCGTGCCAGACGGCGCGCCTCCACGTCCGACAGGAGAGAAGCCTGCCTCTCTTTAGCCACCTCGGCCCCTCTTAGATCGTACATGTGATACCTCCTAACCAGACCTTTGATCGAGCTATAATCGTGTGTCATCTCACGCGACTAACACCAGGGTAGCACCAAAAGTTGGCATAAACGGTCCTAATTAGGGCGATATTAGGAGAAAATAAAACCCATGTACCATCCAACTACCCGCGTCCTAGCGGCACTCGAGCTCCTGCAGGCCCATGGAAGGATGACCGGGACAGAGCTCGCGAGGCGCCTGGAGGTGGACGTGAGGACCGCTCGTAGATACATAGAGATGCTCCAGGACCTAGGCATCCCGATAGAGGGAGAGCGTGGCCGTTACGGGGCCTACAGGCTAAGGCCGGGGTACAAGCTGCCACCGATGATGTTCACCGAGGACGAGGCACTGGCCCTGACCCTGGGATTGCTCCTATCCAGGAAATCGGCGCTGGGCGCGGCGGCGCCCGCTATCGAGAGCGCGCTGGCCAAGCTGTCCCGTGTCATGCCGGCCAGCTTACAAGAGCGCGTGCAGGCTGTAGAGGAGAACCTAGTCCTAGACATCGCCCCTGCCGAGAGCCCGCCGGATAGCTCGTTGATACTCACTATGAGCCTGGCGGTGCACAAGCAGCAACGGGTAAGGATGACCTACAGGACCTGGAATGGCGAAGAAACCGAGCGCGAGTTCGACCCCTACGGGCTTGTGTACCGCGACGGTCGATGGTACACCATAGGTTACTGCCAACTGCGACGTGCGCAGCGCCTCTTTCGCCTGGATCGCGTTCTGAGCATAGCTATGTTGGACGCGACGTTCGAGCGCCCCGAGGACTTTGATCCCCTGCAGGAGGTGATCCAGACCATAGCCAACATACCCGACGATTGGTACGTGGAGGTGGTCCTTGAGACCTCGATGGCGCACGCGCAGGAGAGGATACCCCCCGTGATGGGGACACTGACAGAGTCCGATGAGGGGGTGGTACTTCGCTGCCAAAGCTACGATCTATCTTGGATGGCCAGGTTCCTGGTAGGGCTGGGTTACCCGCTCATCGTAAGGGAGCCACCGGAGCTGAGGGATGAGCTCCGACGTCTGGCTGCGGAGATATCAAGCTACGCCGAGCGATCTTAGGACTCCATTCAAGGGCTACTGGGATGGGCGAAGGGCAATCCCCTCCAGCTCATCCAGATCGACCACTCTCACGCGCTCCCTGCCCGCCAGCACGATACCTCGCCGATGCCAGGAGCTGAGTATGCGGCTTGTAGTGCTGAGAGTGGTGCCGGTGAGGTCCGCTAGGTCCTGCCGCGATAGGTTGATGGTGGCGCCATCAGGGCTGTCCTCGAGCATGCGCAGCACGGCCCTCGCCAGCCTGCATTCCACCCCTGCAGTCTGCAGCTCGAGGATCCTCTCCTCGGCCTGCCGCAGGCGCCTCCCCAGGTCGCGGATCACAGACATCGCCAGGTCAGGGTGGGTGGAGAGCAGCCGATTGAACTCCCTCGCCGACAGGCGGAGAACCACCGAATCCTCCAGGGCGTAGGCACTGGCTGGGTACCGCAGCTCCCCCCAGCCGCCTGAGACCCCGAACATCTGCCGAGGCTCTATCAGACGCAAGATCACCTGGCGCCCCTCCTCGGTCTCACGCACTATCTTCACCCTACCAGCCGCAAGGAGGTTGAAGGCATCGGCAGGCGTGCCGCGCGCGAAGATCATCTCGCCACGCAAATAGTGGCGGGGCATCAGGCGCTGTGCCACACTGTCCACGGTCTCCTCCGAAAGACCAGCGAAGAGTGGCACCTCCCGCAGCAGCGACCGGCGCCTGTCAAGGGTCCAGGAGGATGGCGTATGGCTCATGGCTGGCTTGGCCATAGGTGACTCCTTGAGGTGCGCCCTAGCTGTACTCCTGCTTGATGCGCTTGAGAAGGTTCTGCAGCTCCTTGGCACGCCCGTTGACATCATCGGCGGGGTACTTCCCCTCCACCATGCGCTGCAGGTCGTCCAATCCTTCCTCCACCTGCGTTCGCCAGGAGGAGTCTATCTTGCCTCCGATGGCACGCCATTCCTCGCGTGCTCGCCTTAGGTCCTCCAGGGCAGCATCGTACTCACCCTGGTTTATTACCTTGCCGTCCTTGACAGTAGCGCTGGTGTAGTGAGACACGCGCATGACCTCTATCTGGTTGGACATGGTCTCCAACGTATTAGGTATCTGCTGGGAGCTATTGGGCCCCAGCAAAGACCAGAATATGACACCAAGCATGAACAGGATAAATAGCAGGGCTAGCCCCAAAGCCACTCTGATCCCGGTAGTAGTTCTACGCCTTCTGCCACTATAAACAGCCATCAACTACCTCGCGTCGTTTGAAGATCCCGCAAGCACCAGCAAGGGCTCGGTGGACTCCTCGGGACGGAGGGAGCGCACCACGTCCCATAGGCGTCCCGAGAGCCCCAACGGCAGGTCCAACAGGTTACCTCCCCACAGCACCGCCACCCTGGGGGGAGCGGACAGGAGGCCATGGCTCTCATAAGGCTGTTGCCCGCGGTTATCTATATCACTCCAATTGTAGCATTGCCAGCTACCATCCGCGGCCGTGAACAGCACCGCGCCCTCCCTGTCGATGACAGCTATGGGTCTACGCACCCTGCGAAACGGGCCTATGCGCTTGATCACCTCACCTTGGAACACTCGGAAGTAGGCGTTTTCGTAGATCATCTCTAACTCATCTGGTGACCGCCCGAGGGCCATGGCAGCTAGCTCCCTGGCCTGCTTGGCGTCTAGCCCAGTCCAATCGTTTCTATGTGCATAGGCAGAGCCCAGGGCGCGCAACCTTACGGCTGACCTCTCTGGCACAGGTTCGACCACCACACGCACGGTCTGAGGATCGGCACCGGCCTCGACCGCAGCTCTCTCGATCTCCCGCACCCAGCTGCTGAGGATCTCGGGGTCCTCCCGTCCTAGGCTACGCTCCATCTCCACACCCACCGGGGCCATCGCGACCCCTATGGAGGATATCACCTCGGCGTTGGGCACCACGTGGTAGGGCAATCCCAACCTCTTAGATAGCCAAGGCACCAGCACGCTCGCTGCCCCTCCCAAACCTAGCAAGGGGCAGTCTCCCAGCTTGTACTCCTCACGTAGATCCTTGATCACAGGAATCACCTTGGAAGCCGCTAGATCCAGCATCCTGGCAGCGACTTCATCCACCGACATACCCAGGTGTTCCGCTAGCGGCGCCAGCGCCGCGCGTGCCGATTCGACGCTGCCCCGAGCATAGTCGTCCACGGGCACTATTCCCAAGGCGTTAGCAGCGTCGGTGAGCGTGATGGCGTACCTTTCACCGTCGGCAGACTCCACCACCGCGTAATCTGGCGAGTCTCCGGGCAGGGGCGCTATGGTCACTAACCTGAGTTCATGCAGCCTGGAGGGATCCACGAAGCTGGGGTATGGTAGACCAGCGATGTGGGCGCTCCTTGGCCCAACGTCGCTCAGCTTCCCCTTGCGCAACCTCACAAGGCTGCCACCGGCCACGCCCGCCACTCGCACATCTACAGACTTCAGGCAGGTGGGGTGGTCCATGATACTCACGTACTTGGAGGCAGGCCTACCGTTTCGGACTACCCCCACGTTAGTGCTTGTGCCTCCGACCTCGACGCATAGGCCGTGCAGCACCCTATGGTAGAGCAGAGCACCGGCCACGCTGGCAGCAGGCCCAGATAGCACAGTGGATGCCGGCCGTCTCCTCGCCTCCGCAAGGCTCGTCACCTCTAGGTCTCCATGCATCACCATCAACGGAGCCTCGAGGCCAGCCTCCCGCATGCTGCGCTCCACCCAGGTGATTGTCCTGGCCATCTTTGGTAGGATGCTAGCGTTGACCGCTGCCGTGACCGTACGCACCTCCAGCCCATACAGCCCGCTCATCTCATGCCCGGCAGTAGCTGGCAGCTCCAGGCGACGGGCCGCCTCCAACACCTTGAGCTCGGCGGAGGGATCCTCCACGCTGAACGCCCCGCTGGCGACCAAAGCTTCCGCTCCCTCAGTGACGAGCGAGAGCAAGACCCCTTCCAACTTGGAGGGATCACTGGCATCTTCTAAGGAAAGGAATCTATGGAGTAGCTGTAGCTTCTTGTCCGGCGAGAGGCTTATCCCCTCCAGGCGGGTCCGCTTGATCACCTGTCGCTGCTCCTCCAAACTACCTATGGCCACGATGCCCACGGTGGCCACGTCCCCCTCGAGCAGGGCGTTCACCGCCTGCGTAGTGCTCAGCACCACCAACTCTATCTCTTTAGGGCTTACCTCTCCCTCTGCCAGCACACGCCTGAAGGCCTGCACGACCCCCCTGGCCACGCCGGTGTCGGCGTCGTGCGTGGTGGCCACCGTGACCTTGCGCAGGAGCTTACCGCTGTCGCCCTCCAGCAGCACAGCTTTGGTGAACGTACCGCCCACATCTATACCTATCCTAGCAACCAACCCACCACCTCCATCCGTTCATGCCTGCCTGGTGTGAGCCTTGGAGATGCGCGCGCGCCTGGCAGGTCCAAGGTAGAAGTACAGCCCACCCACAACGTATATCATCAGCAGCGCTGCCTGCGCGGTCAGAGTCTCGACTGTAGGATATATGCCCAGGAACTGCGCAACGAAAGGATTGATCCTGGGGAAAGTGTCGAACAGCGACGTGATGCTTATCAGGTCGGCATCCTGTAGCTCTCTGACGCCGTTCCCCAGCATGGCCACGGACAGCAGCATGATCATGACCATCGCCGTGGTCAGGAACACCTTGACCGGCAGCCTTGCACCAGCCCACAGGATAGCGTAGCCGATCACTCCCAGCACCAGAAGCGCTAGCAGCATGCCCAGCAATATCCAACCCACCATATTCTCAGCCATCCACAGCAGCGCCTGGTAGAAGAGGGCCGTCTCCGCCCCTTCTCGATATACGCTGACGAAGCCGATCATAGCCAACGCAGAGGCGTTGCCAGCCGCCACTGCCTCCCACACGTGCGAGCGCAGGAACTCCATCCAATGCCTGACCTCCATGCGCTGCAGCAGCCAAAAGCTCACGTAGAACAGGAAGGCCACCGCTACAAGGGAGACCACCGCCTCCAGGATCTCCCTTCCCACCGGCGCCACGTTGAGCACGAAGCTGAGCAGAGCCCAGGTAACGATGCTGGCCGGTATCGCCAGGAGAGCCCCTAACGCTATAGGCCTGCGCAATCGCGGGTCACGCGTGCGCACGTACCCAAACAGGGCAGCAAGCACCAATATCACCTCGAGCCCCTCACGGAATAGGATGGAGAACGAGGCTATTATGACCAAAGCAACACCCGTCATACCGGGCCCGCTGAGTATCGCCTGGGTCTCATCCAAGCCCTTATCGATATCCCTGACTATCTGCTCGATCTCGCGCACTGGTGCGCCGTCCTCTATGCGGCTGCGCCAGTGCGCGAACTTGTACTCCATCTCCAGCGTGAAGCTCGAGTCGACTATCCGCAGGGGGATCTCCACTAGCTCGAAATGGTCTAGGTAGGCGGCGCGGGCGAGCGTGTAAGCCCGATCCCTGTCGCCCGCGCGATAGGCATCCAAACTCTCATCCATCAGGGAGCGGATAGCTGCTATCTCCTGCTCCACGTTCACTTGTTGGCTCGCCGCGAGCGCCCCCGGCCAACGAATAGGCAGCAAGACTGCTGGCAGCAACACCAGCAGTAACACACCCAGCTTGCAGATAGACTTCAGCATGACCCGCCCCCTGACAAATTACTTCAAAACCTGTACAGCCTGATCAAGCCCTTGATCGATCTCCTCAGCTATGGCCTCGACCTCGCTGGCAGGCTTGCCAGCACGAATGGCATCACGCAGATCCTTGAACTTGAGCTCCAGGTCCTCCACCAGCTCGCGCTGCCCCTTCTGGAGGAGATCGCTTTCCATGTGCTCGAAGCCCTCCAGGTAGGCGTTGGCCGCGTGCTCGTATGCCTCATCTGTGTTGCCGGCCTTGTAGGCGGACAGGGCTTCCTCCACCATGTCCTTGATCTCTTCTGCTTGGGCCTCAGGCCCCTGAGCGGTGCTCACCTGGATGCCCAGTGCCTTGGCCAGCTCGGCTCTTACCTCGCCCACAGCCTCTTCGACCTGGGAGAGCTCAGCTCTAGCGTTCTCTAGAGTGACCTGCGGGAAAGCCTTGCGCAGCTCCTGGAGCTCATGGTCTATCTCCTCAGCAGCCTCGGCCGAGCCCGACCTCACGTCACCAGCTATCTCCCCGTAGAGATCGTCTACCACCTGGAGGAATCCCCAGGCATCCTGGT
>JBHORE010000177.1:0-6947 GCA_042408415.1 Thermobaculum sp. | reverse complement strand
ATCAGCCTTTAGAACCAGTTGACTTCCCTCGGGGAGGAACTTCGCAGGGATAAAAGATACAATCGGTACGTATTGATTGCCCTCCAGCTGGTGGATGTGGATGAAGAGGGGGCTTGCCCTGCGGGTTATCGCCGTGTCGTGTAGCTTGGCCTCAGTTGATACTTTTTTCCCTGTGTCTTTGAAAAAGTAGTTGTGTGGCAGACCGAACAGCGCTCTCGGCGGCGAGTTCTGCGGACACTTGCCAGTAGCGGCAAAATCCTTTACCTCTTGCGTCTCCGTAACGAAGGATTCTGGTCTCTGTATCTGTGCAGGTTTATCGCGTGTCCCTAGCCTGTATTGAGACAGGAGAACACCCACCTCGTTGAGCGCCTTTTCCCAGCTGTGCTGGGGATGGAGTGTGTAGACACTCGTGTGCCTGGTTATGGCCGTGTGGTCTGGTAGCCCAGTCTGATTCTGGAAACTTTGTTGGATCTTTTCCAGCTTGCTTCTTATGGCCCGCACCAGCTCATCCTTTGACCTGTAAATGTATCTAGTATCGACTACCGATCCGAAACCACGGCGCGATCTGGAGCCCAACCCTCCGAGATGCAACATGCACCACAGGGCGTCTTCTATCTTTTGCTCCTCTTCTGGGCTAAGGCCATCAATCTTGATCTGTAGCTCGAACTCATATCCAGGAGGGATGGCTTTGCGTCCTGAGCCCACGACACCGTACCCTAGGTAGTTGATTCCTGGATTGTTTTTGTATGATTTAATATCTTCAGTTTTGGGGTTAGGACTTGGGGTGATTTTTATTATTACTTTAGATCGGCCTTGCCCAGAGCCAGCGCCTCCGAATATCTTGTTCTCCTCTTCGAGCAGCTTCTTGGGGTCTGTATAAGGATGCAGGGCCCTCCACCAGAAGCGCAGCAGCCCCTTGATGGATGAGGGGCGCAGCTCGGCCTTCTTGTTATCGGCTCCGCCCATGAACAAGGGGGTCACGACCATCATTCTAAGCTCTAGCTCTTTCATGAGTCTTCTCCCTGAGTAGACAATATAGTTCCCTCAGTTTCGTCTTGATATTAGTTATATCATCCGGTGGGTACGGCTTGGGGTTCATGCCCGCGTGTGCAAATGTATTTCGATTATCTCTTACTACCTTCCACGATTCACGTAGCTTGCTAAGCAACTTGTCGTTGGTGCGATTGGGACCTGCTTTGGATATCTTGCTGAGATCCTCCTCATATTTTTTGCGTGTACTGTTATCTAGCCATTTGGAAACATCCTCCTGGGAATACCAGATATAGGTGGACACAAGCCACTCACGCATGAGGACCACACCGTTGCCGAATATGTTCTTATTGAGATATCTCTCTATGATATTGGCCTGCCTTAGGAGCTCTTTGAGGTCGAGTGTGGCCTCCTCCTTCTTAGAGCAATCAACATCTATCTCCTCTAGGAGCGCTTGCAGGCTTGTGAAGAATTGCTCTTCAACTGCCCTTCTCTTAGGTTGTATCTGTTGTTCTTTGAACCTATTGATACTGGATCGTAGTTGTCGCGCGGTGATTCCTATCTCTAGGGGTAGTGCTTGTCGTAGATAGAAGTCCAGACTCTTCAGGTTTTTTACGATCTGCTGCGAGCCTTTGCTTTTATCTAGTCTCTCCAGCTGCTCGGCCAGCGGGGAGGCGATCAGGTGCTCGTCGAAGAGCCTCAGGCCGTAGGTCCAGTCGGAGATGGATGTGATGAGTGTGATATCGATTATCGGGGCCATATTTAACTCTCGACCCTGCTCGTCCTTGACCAGTGTTCCAGCATCGAATGCTCCGTAGTATACCTTCAGACCAGCTGCCTTCTTCAGGTGCAGATAGTACTGTGCGGCGGAGATCATGATGATCGGCAGGGACCTGTAGCCGTTGGTGATATCTATGATTACTTGGTCTCCCTGCTCGATATGCTGGCCGATTACCTCGAAGATCTGCCACATCTCCTCCTCGTGCTTGCCTTCCGGAATCTCCTGCGAGCGAAGCTGCCACCGCTTACAGTGGTTGCCTTCCAGCCTCCTATTGATTTCATCCTGTAAGAGCTTATCGTTACCCGACTGCTTAACTGCTTGAGTCACCAGGACTACTATTTCCATTGGCTGCTCATGGTCTACCAGCTCGGCTAACCCTATAGCAGCAAACCTAGTTACGCTGGACTTCCGCTCGCGACACCCCTCGATATAATAACTACAAGGATCGTACTTTTTTGTCCCCAACCCAGTTATTAGCTTGGTCTTGACTTCCGTGGCGGCCTTCATCGGCCTACCTCCCCTCATCCTCCGGCCGCGCTGCATCTACTTGCCTGAGGAGTGCTAAGATCTCATCAAGCCGACTCGTGTCGAGGTCGGGGCTGGATACGGCCTCGGGCTTCATGCCACAATGTGCTAGCTCGTTACGTATCTTCACCGTGGCATCCCAGGCACTGATGATCTCGTTCATCAGCTCTTGATGCTCTCTAAAGTACAGCGGCACGTGGTTCCTGCGACAGCGGGAGAAGGTGTTCAGGTCGGCTTCGGCGTCCCGACGCGTCCTGTCGTAGTCCAGCCAGGAGTCTCGCCTCCCCAGGGCGTACAGGTAAGCCGACACTATCCATTCCCTCATCAGGGTGACACCGCTCAGGATGTTGCCCATGTGCTTGTAGCTCTCTATGAGCTTGCGCTGGCGCTCTAGCTCCCCGGGAGTGAGGGGGTAATTGGGCTTCTCCTTGGGATCCATGTCCACGTATATTTTCCTGGCTTGCCTCTCGATCTTCTCCCAGAAATCTTGAATAGGTGGGAAGCTGGGGAACTCTCCGCGGGCCTCCTCAGCCCTCTGGAGCAGCTCGCTGGCCTTTATCCCCGCCTCTATGGGGAGGTTGTTGTGTAGGAGTTTGTCCAGCTCCTTGAGGGCCGTGGAGACTTTTTTTATGCGCGTGAGCCGCTGCCTCGGCCATTGTGGGTCGACGTGCGACCGCTTCTGGGTCTGCTCTATCTGCTCTGCGAGGGGGGCAGCTACCAAGCGCTCCTCGAACAGCTTGGCGCCGTAGGTCCAGTCGGCCAACGCCAGGATCATGTCGAGCGATATGATGGGTGTGGTCTCCTCAGGAGGCCTGCTAGGCAGAAAGGCAGAGTAATACACATTTAAAGATGACAGCGGCTTGTTGAGCCTGTAGTACTGCAGGGCGGTGACCATTACCACCGGAATGGACCTGAAGCCGTGAGTGATGTCCGCTATCACACTATCGTTTGCTTGCAGGACCTGTCCTATCTTCTCGAATATCTCCCACAGCTCGGCCTCTTTCATACCTTCGGGTATATCGACGGGTTCGTAGGTCCAGCCGTGTGCCTGCACCTCGTGTGCGTAGTCGGCGTAGTACGTGTTTTGGGAATTGTGGCGCGCGCCCGGGGTCCACAGCGTTATCACATGCAGGGGTTCCCCATTTGGGCTAAGGATCTCTCCCAGGGCGATCGACGAGAACTTATTGGGGCTGGATACCTTGTCGCCTAGCTCGTACCTGACTTCGCTGTATTTGCCGGTGCCCATGGCGGTTACCAGCACGTAGCGTGAGTCGGAGAGAACATCTGCCTGCATACAAGGGTTCCTTTCTGTACAGGTGAGTTTGCGTACATTATTGCACTGTAGACTGCATCATTCAATAGCCAAAAGGTAATATTGGGCGAAAAGATATACGATTTTGCTTGCTAGTTGAGATCAGGGGTGAGGCTCTATAGCCAGGCCCAGCGGGTTGGAAGATATCTCCTGTGCTGGCTGAGCGCCTAGTAGCGACCACATGTCGTCCATGGCTATGCCGTCGGGCTCTAGGGACAGCAGGCTGTGGAAGGTCTCCACGTCGCGGGCGGTCCATAGGTACACCCTCTTGCTCCTGTCGCGGATGGCCTGCATCACGGTAGCGGAGGCGAGCGGGTAGTGGAGCATGATGGCATCCGCCTGCGAGACATCAAGCAGCAGGTCCAGCTGGTCCACAAGCCAGGACCTCAACGGAGAGGTGCCCGCCAACAGGTACCATAGGGGCACCCGCCGCAGCCCTCGAGCCTCCGAGAGCAGCCTTCGGAGCCTCGAGGGCAAGGCCGCGATGGATAACCCTGTGATGATCTCGGGGTCATGGTGCTTGAGTCTCAGCAGCACCTCCGGCGAGCCGGAACTGACGACTGTGCGTTGGGTTAGATCGAAGCTCCGGAGCAGCCTTGCGACGTGCCTTTCGGCTCCAAAGCCCTTCCAGTCGAAGTTCAGCCCCATGTCCGAAGATGCTACTAGCTCGAGGAAGGGCTCAACCGGTGGGTAGGGTCTGGGTGGTTCCTTGCCGTTGGGATAGAGATCGTGCGTCACCACCAGCTTGCCCTGGGCGTCGTTCCAGACGTCGAACTCCACCCAGTCGGCTCCGAGGGCCAGGGCCTCTTGCACGGCTCGCAGGGAGTTCTCGGGGATCCAGGCATTGTGTGCTCCCCTGTGGGCGATGGCTACCGTGCGGCCCTGGGTCTGACATGACATTCGTTTGACACTCTCCGTCGCTTTTCTCCAGTAACATTGTAGCGCGGAGAGGTTAAGCTCGACTTAAAAGAAGATAAACTTTGCGTGATGGTCCTCGCTATCCTCTTAATGCTCTTATTGAGATTCAGGGAGAGCGTCGATTGCTCGGCGGGCTCTCGTGGTGCAGGCGGTCCAATGCGGTCACGTAGTAGGCGTAACCCTGCCCTTGATCGGCGGAGGCGTCTAGGTAGGTCTGTGATTTTGATCCCAAGACACGGCGCACGGTAGCGATGAGTTGCCTGGGGTCATTGAAGGCGCAGGCGTCGTGGGAGTGCACCTTGCTATCAAATCGATAGATCGCGTAGTAGGCAGCGTTGTTGTCGTGCGGGATCGCTTGCCATTCCAGCTCGACCCCTTGTGGATAGCGTCGTGCATGCGTGAGTGCTACGGGATGAGGAGCGCTTCCTCCCAGCCAAGGCATGATCGGCACGAGCGCGGGGTGAAGGTACAGCTCCTGCTCCAGGTGATCTCTGAACCCCAGGGGGTTGGCCAGCAGGCTGGAGATCCTGAAGTATATGTCGCCCTTGACCTGTGGGTATTGCAGGTTGAACCACAGGTGATTGGGCATCTCGTTGGGATCACTCCACTCTGGGGATTGCGTGCTGGTGCCTATCTTGTAAGCTGCCTGTCCTATGTACAGGTGGACGTTCGTCCCTTCCACTACCTGGGCCCACCAGGGCACAAGCGCCTCGTATGCTGCTGGCGCGAAGTGGAAGCTCCAGTAGATCTGGGGGGCGATGTAGTCCAGCCAGTTGCTCTTGACCCACAGCCGGGTGTCGGCGTAGGTGCCGTCGTAGCTCTGGAAGCCGGAGGTGTTCGAGCCCAAGGGATCGGTTGACCTGTTGCGCCATATGCCGAAGGGGCTGATGCCGAACTTCACCCAGGGCTTCGTCCGCTTTATCAGCCCATGTAGCTCCTGCACCAGCAGGTTCACGTTATGCCTGCGCCAGTCGGCCTTGGTGGTGAAGCCTTGACCGTACTGCTGGTAGGTGGCTTCGTCGGGAAACTCTTCGTTGCCGGAAGGATAGGGATAGAAGTAGTCGTCGAAGTGCACGGCGTCTACGTCGTACCTCTCGACTACCTCGAGGATAGATGCCTCGATCAGCTGTCGCACCTGCGGTAGCCCTGGGTCAAACCAGAGCTGTCCACCGTAGGTGCGCACCCACTCGGGGTGCTGGCGGGCCGGGTTGTTGGGGGCTAGCTTGGTGATATCGCTCTGCGTGCTCACCCTGTAGGGGTTGAACCATGCGTGGAGCTCGAGGTTACGGCCGTGGGCCTCCTCGATCGCGAGCGCTAACGGGTCGTATCCAGGATCCTGCCCCTGTACACCGGTGAGGTACTGTGACCATGGCGCGTACCTGGATGGGTAGAGGGCATCTGTTGCTGGCCTGACCTGGAACACGACGGCGTTCATTCCCATATCTTTGGCTGCATCCAGCAAGGCCCGCAGCTCCGCTACCTGTGCATCTATGGGGAGGCCTGGGCGCGAGGGCCAATCCAGGTTGTTCACGGTGGCGATCCACACGCCTCGGAACTGCCGCTTGGGCATGACGCCTGCTGGGTCGGGGCAAGCGTTACCTCTTGGGCCTTTGCCGCCGGATGCGCTAGCTTTACTAGTGGTCGCGAGCAGGGCGAGCCCTGCCCCCCAACTCATAAGCCTTAGAAAATCCCTTCTGCTGACTTGGGCACCCATCTTCATCCCCTCGTGTATATTAGATGTTATATATGTTGACGACAGGTCGCATTCTTGCAGAAACCAGAGGGGCTGTCAAGTGCTGGTAGCTTGAGCTACCCGGGGCTTGCTCCCCGCTCCGTCTGCCCAAGTTATGGCTTGTCGCTCTGCAGTACCTGTTATACTAAGTCCATGACGATCAAGAGGCTGGATCACGTTAGTGTAGTGGTTGACGATCTTGCGGCGGCGATATCTTTTTTCACAGCTCTGGGGATGACGTTGGAGGGCCAGGCGTACGTGCAAGGCGAGTGGGTGGACCGCGTCAACGGGCTTGAGGGCGTCCAGGTGGACATAGTGATGATGCGGACCCCAGATGGTCATGGCAGGCTTGAGCTGACCCGGTTTCGTAGCCCAGAGCTGGTGGATGTCAGCCCAACACCTGCTCCACCGAACGCCCTGGGGCTTCGGAGTATAATGTTCACGGTCGATGATCTCCGTGCAGCCATCGCTCGCTTAGGGGAGGTCGCTCAGTACGAAGATATGTACCGGCTCTGCTACGTGCGAGGTCCCGGGGCATCATAGTGGCACTGGCCGAGGAGCTCTTCTGAGCCTCGACGGGGCTCAGTTTACTGATGCTTCTGCCTGTTCCCTCTAACTCCTCTGCAGCTGTGCAACGACTTGCACGGCCGGCAGAACGGCGGCCTATCTCTCCGTTCGCCCTTCGAACG
>JBHORE010000175.1:0-31649 GCA_042408415.1 Thermobaculum sp. | reverse complement strand
AGAATCACCTATTATCACTGCAGGATTACACATAACCAACGAGGTAGGGAGACTTCGCAAAGTCCTGCTTCACAAGCCTGGCAGGGAGATGGATTTGCTAACTCCTGATAATAGGGAAGAGATGCTTTTCGAGGAGCTGCTGTGGCTTCCGAGGGCGCGTCTGGAACATCGTATACTAGCCTCCGTCCTTGAGGTAGCAACTGGAACAGGAGGGGTCTTTTATCTCGAGGACCTGCTATCCAGTTCTTTGGCGGATGATCTTTGTAGAGCAGAGCTGGTCGAGGAAATACTTAAGGTCGATACTCCTCTAGGCATAACTAGGCAAGATGCAAAGAGCTGGTTGCTATCCCTCTCACCCCAAATACTGACCGATGTGCTGATAGGAAGACCACAGGTTAATGACTACGACTCCCTGTCTTCTAGGTATTTAGGGGAAGGTGGGATCTTTACACCTCTGCCTAACCTAATATTTATGCGTGATCCTGCAGTGATAATAGGTGATTCTGCGATCGTAAGCAGCATGCATCTGCAGGTGCGCAGGCGGGAATCATTGCTCCTAAGGCACGTGCTTCTTAGACATCCAGATTTTGCCTCCGCCTTACTGATGGATCCTTTGGCCCAGGATGGAGATGCCCAGCAAGGACATATAGAGGGAGGGGATGTGCTGGTCCTGAGCGAGCGCACGCTGGTAGTTGGATGTTCTGAGAGGACTGACTACCAAGGGATAGATAGCCTCGCTCGAAGTTTGATAAGGTCTAGAACCGGTGTAGAGAAGATATATGTGATGCTGATGCCTGCCAGAAGGGCTTGGATGCATCTTGATACCATCATCACTTTCTTGAGTCAAGACGAGTGTGTGATCTACTCTCCGCTGATATTGGGTCGCGGGAGCGAAGGTGTTACGGTGCTCGAAGTACAGCTGCTTGGCAATAGGATTAGGATAAAGGAATACGATGATCCCCTGCCGATAGTGCTAAGCAGGTGCGAGGGCATAGATTTGAAGTGGGTTGAGTGCGGTGGCAATGACAGGTTGCAGCAGGAAAGGGAGCAGTGGACGGATGGAGCTAATTTCTTCGCTATATACCCCGGAGTAGTGGTTGTCTACGAGAGAAACGAGGCTACCCTGGAAGGGTTGCACAGTCGTCTTGGTTACGAGATCGTTAGGATTGATGATGCAGTCTTCCCCGAAGATGCCAGCACCAATAATGACGGGGTATTCCTTGTAGACGGGAGATGGATTTCCTATCCAGAGCTGGTCAGCATGATAGCTATAGGGAGCGGTAAGAAGTTGGCAATAGCGATCCCTGGCAGTGAACTCTCCAGGGGACGTGGTGGACCTCATTGCCTCACTATGCCCTTATGGCGAGATGATATCTAACTACGGCCTCTTTCCAACTGGATGGTATCTCCGGGAGCTATGCCTAAAGTGCTCCCGGCGTGACCAAGGTTTTGCCCTATACAGATGAAGCGCGAAGAATCCTCGTAAATGAGTAGTTCTCCCCTGTTCACTTCCCCAAATGTTCTGGCTACGGGCAGATTTACCTGGCTATTCCCATGCTTGAGGATAATCTTTTCTTCGGTTGAAAGTGGCCAATCGGCCGCCTCTATGTTGGTTCGTATGTTACCGAACTTGTCAAGAATTGCCACCTCTGCAACGACCCTGTGCCCATCTATCTCAGGTTCTCTCCATGGTGCTTGCACAAGATCGCTTATCGGCAGTAACTCCCCAACTTCTTCAAAGCTCACGCCCGAAGATAAATGCGCGGCTACTGGACAGAAAATATCCCTCCCATGAAAGGTATAAGATACATCTGAGCGCATAAGAGCTCTGTTAGATATTTTCCTAGCCTCGACTATACCCCCCAGCCTTCGTGTTGCCGGCATCAGCACCCCGTTATCTGGACCTATAAGCACATCTCCACGCCTGCACAAGATCGCTATCGGCAGCCTCTGGGTTCCGACTCCTGGATCAACAACTACTACATGCACTGCCGGAGGCACGTAAGGAAAGATGGAGGTTAGAACCCATGCACCAGCTCTTATGTCGAAAGCTGGGATGCCATGGGAGATATCTACTATGCTGATCTGTTGATTTATGCCCCTCATCACGGCATGGCATATACCAACTGGACCCCAGTCTAGTCCAAAATCTGTAATGAAAGTCACTAAGTTAGGAAGTCTTGATATATCTGATCTCATGGCTCACAAAACCCTATCGTCGGTACCTACGTTATACTTTTATGAAGAGGCTACCAAAACTATTTTTGAAAAGGAAGAACATGTCTAAGATTAGAACTTTCAATGCCAGTTTCTGGCTATTTGTTGCGATAGCATTCTCGGTCCTCTTGAATGCTTGTGGTGGCAACGCTAACAGCAGTGCAGGAATGCCTTCTCCTACCCCTGTGACGCAAGGAGCGGTTGCTTCTAGCCCTACTCCTGCGCCCTCTCCGTCTACTGACGAGGCAGTTGCGCCAACGCCTTCTGCTACTGAAGCTGTGGCGAGCCCATCACTTACACCTGCGCAGGTTAGTCCTACTAGCACCATAGCTAAAGAGAGGGTTAACAAATACACCAGAATTATGTATGTTGACGGCATTCGGGAAGGATACGTAGGCGTCAACCTCAGGGCTAGACCTTCCACCGAATCACAGTCCTTGCTAGTTATCAAGAACAGAGAGCCTGTTAGGACCACCAAGGGTCCTATGCAAGGAGCCGATGGTAACCTATGGTTCCCCGCAAGCTATCATGGTAAGGAAGGATACATATTAGCTACGCTGCTTAGCGCGCAGAGGCCGGCCCCTCCCCCAGTACGTCTTATCATAAAGAACGATAGACTGGATGTGGATGCCGCTGTTGAGTACGTGGGGTTAACTCCCGATGGGGCTATGGACGTGCCCAAGAAGTGGGAGGATGTTGCCTGGTATCGTTTAGGGCCAGTCCCTGGTCAGCAAGGTAACTCAGTAATAGCAGGTCACCTGGACTCCACCACAGGTCCGGCGGTCTTCTGGAAGCTGAGAGACATCAAGATAGGGGATGTGGTGTCCGTAATTGACGAAGATGGACATAAGATTAACTTCAAAGTCACGAAGATTCAGTCCTACTTCGACGAGGATGCGCCTCTGTACGATATATTTGGTCCCACAGATAAGTCTCGACTGAACCTTATTACATGTGATGGTTCATGGGATCCTAAGGCTAAGAGATATGATAAGAAGCTGGTGGTGTTCACGGAGAAGATAAGTTAGGGCAATCTACTACTTTTTCAGTCCTCATACACCTGGTCCAAGATCTGGACTAGGTGCTTTACCTCTATGTTGAGTCCCCTTTGGCGTAGACCTTTCTGTAGCTGGAGCATACATCCTGGGTTGGCGGATACTATCACCTTGGCGCCTGTAGCCAGCGCGTGCTTTAGCTTTCTATCCAGTAGCTGGTTCGACATTTCAGGGTTCGTTATGTTGTATATTCCAGCACTGCCACAGCATAGCCTAGCTTCCTGCATCTCTACCAACTCTAATTCGGGTATGGATGCAAGCAGTTCCCTGGGCTGCCTATATATTCCCTGAGCATGTGCTAGATGACAGGGATCTTGGTAAGTAACCTTTAGGGGTAACGATCTGTGAGGCTTACTCATGCCTACCTCACTCAGGAATTCGCTTACATCTCGAACAAGTGATGAGAAACGTTTTGCTCGCTCGTGCCACTCTGGATCGTCCTTGAAGAAGTGTGGGTATTCTTTGAGCGTTGCTCCGCAGCCTGCAGAGTTCACGATTATGTAATCGAGATCAAGTTCTTCAAATGCTTGTATGTTGGCCTTCATCATCTCGATGGAGCATCTTCTCTCTCCAGAGTGTACATTGAGAGCGGCACAGCACCCCTGTCTCTTCGGGATTACGACCTCACAGCCATTGTGTTGCAGAACTCGTATCGTTGCCCTGTCTATCTCCGCAAAGGCAGTGCTCATGATGCATCCTGCAAATAATCCAACCCTGAATCTCTTGTTACCCTTAGGTGGTACCACTTGGTCCCTTGGAACAAAGAACCTGGAGGGGATTTGTGGCAGCAGCGCCTCCTTGTCAGCAAGATGGAGTATATCTAGTATGCGCGTCGACCTTGCAATACTCGAGAATCCTAACCGCTGATATAGCCAGATGGCCCTGCTAAACGCCCTGAAGAGGGTCATCCTTGCAAACAACTTGTTAAACACCACCCATCTCAGAGCTCTGACCCAAAGGCTACGCGGATGCTTTCTTTCCAGCTGGGCTCTAGCCGACTCTACCAGCACCCCGTATCTGACTCCGGAGGGGCATATGGCCTCGCAGGCCCGACAGTCTAGGCATTCATACATTTGGTGATCCAGAATGGTATCTCTGGCGTCAAGTTTTCCTTCCCATACGGCCTTTAATAAGTGGATCCTTCCTCTCGGAGAAGAAGTCTCCTTGAAAGTGAGTAGGTATGTAGGACATACCGACAAGCAGAGGCCGCACTGGACGCATGCGTTGATTATATCGTATGCTGGGGGATCGAGTTCATCCCAGTCCTGTAGTGTATTACTCGAAGGCCACACAAGAAGTATAACTAATATCAGGCTGTTCGAGTAACCAAAACAACAGCAAACGAGATTACTCTAAGGAGGAAGTGATGAAGGTCATCATAGATTGTGACATGGGCATAGACGATGCTATAGCTGTAGCTTATGCTTTAGCTCTTCAGGATGTGGATGTGCTAGGTATAGGATCGGTCCACGGTAACATTGAAGCTGATGTGGCGGCCGAGAATACGCTCAAGCTGCTCAAGGTCATGAACAGGACGGACATTCCGGTGGCAGTGGGCGCACCCAAACCGATGATCAGACCTCTCTCTATGGCTAAATTCGTACATGGTGAGGATGGCTTGGGTAATGCGAACTTTGCACCTTCAGGACTGGTTCCTTCGGATGAGCATGCAGCAGATCAGATAATCAGGCTTGCTCGTGAAAATCCGGGGGAGATCACCCTGATAACCACTGGGCCCCTGACGAATGCTGCCATAGCGCTTCTCAAGGAGCCTAAGCTGCCTCAGCTTATACCTCATGTTGTGGTGATGGGAGGAACTGTAGAGCATCCAGGCAACGTCGGGCCAGTATCAGAAGCTAACATAGCTCACGACCCAGAAGCTGCACAAATAGTGTTTAGTGCTCCTTGGAAGGTAACTATGGTGGGACTGGATGTTACCATGAAGACCTTACTCCTAGAGCAACATCTAGATGCATGGAAGCAGGCTAGAACGCCTCTTACCGAGTGGTTACTGCGCATAGTGCCGTTCTATATGCAGTTCTACTCGCAATCGCTTGGGTACATGGCGTGCGCTATGCATGATGCGCTCGCGGTCGGCATAGCTGTTGGTAAAGTAGAGGTTCATGAGTCAGTGACTTGTCCAGTTTGGGTAAACACAGTAGTTGGGCCTGGCCTAGGGCAGACGGTAGCTGATAGAAGATCGGAAAGCATGCGGGCGACTTCGGAACCTTACTACTTTATAGGTGAGTCTAACACAGAGGTGATCATGAAGGTAGATGGTGATGCGTTTGTGTCACACTTGGTGGATTCTATTGCATCTTATCAAGTAAGATAATATAGCTATTTTAATTTACAGTCATAAAATTTCAATCGAGGTATCTAATGGGGACCAGGATTAGGATCGGTAGAAGAATTAACATATCTCCTCTGTGGGTGGCCATAGCCATAATAGTGCTAATTGCTGCCCCGGCTCTATACCTGGCTGCTAAAACTTGGCAGACCAGCAGATCCATATATCACGAGATCCCCACACAGGCTCAAGGAGCTCTTACACCTGCGCCAACTGGTCGCATACCGATAGTAATAATCACCCCGCAGGCCACATCAACCCGCAGTATTGCTGGGCAACTGACTCCCTATGATCCTTCGAAATGGGTACCATCTCCTACCGCTGAAGCCACGCCAGTAGTACAGAGTAACATAAAAGATTGGAATGGCAAGAAGAGAATAAATGTCCTGTTGGTAGGTGTAGATAGAAGAGGCAATGAGATCCCAAGGACAGATACTATAATACTTGTCTCTTTGGATTTCGAACATAATCGTGCGTACGTGCTTAGTATTCCAAGAGATCTGTACGTGAACGTCCCGGGCTTCAACTACTGGAAGATCAACGCAGCTTATGCCTTAGGAGAAAATCCCAAGTATGAGAAGCAGGTAGGAGGTGGTATTGGCCTGCTGATAATGACTCTACGGCAGAACTTCGGTATAGATATCGATGAGTACGCCACAATAGATTTCGAGGGCTTTGTCAAGGGCATAGATGCGATAGGCGGAATCGATATAAGGGTACCCAAGAAGATAGTGGACAACCAGTATCCATCTGAGAAAGGTGGGTACGAGCGTGTAGTTTTCAACCCTGGTTTACAACATATGAATGGTGAAACGGCCCTCAAATATGCGCGTACAAGGCATGCCGATAGCGACTTCGGGCGCATGAAGAGGCAACAGCAGATCATGCTTGCTGTTCAGCAGAAAGCTAAGAGCCCATCTATTCTCTTGAAGGCACCCACGTTGCTTAACATCATAAAAGGGCACGTGGAGACAAGCCTTTCTCCCTCCGAACAATTAAAGCTTGGCAGATGGGCCGCGTCGCTACCCAAGGGGAACATAGAGTTCTACTCGATAGAAGGTCCTATAGGGATGACTCCAGATGGGCAGTCGGTGGTCTACGCCGATTGGAATGCTATAAACCCGATCCTGAAGAAGGTGTTCGGGCCACAAGCCGGCCATCCATAGCTTTTACTGAATTTTTGCTGGGCACTACATCTGTGCCCAGCAAAAGTTGTTATAAAGTGATGACCTGGTCGGGTGGATTGGTCTCCAAGGAGGCGTATAGATCGGGGAAACAACCGACCTGCACTCCCTCCACCACGTTCTTTGGATAACACTTGCCGTCTGGTCCAATCTCAGCTAGCCCTCGCTCTACAGCGCACTGGTCACAGAGCATCAGCATTATCCCCTTCTCCTTTGCGACCTTGGAGAGTCTCTCACCTACCGGGTCACCCTTTCGGAGCATATATGTGTTGTCATCAAAGAAGAACATGCCGATGACCTCAGCGCCGTGCCGATTTTCCTCCAGCTGCGGTAAGATCATCTTGCCCAGCTTGTAGCTGACTGTATGGCCACTTGTGCTGAAGATGTAGGCTACTTTCATAATTGACCCCTTTCTATGCTAATCTTGTGCACTCCCAAGAATCATTAAATGATACTGGTATCATTTAATCTGGCGCAAACAACATAGGAACATCCTCTCCAGATAGAGAAGTAGAGTATCTTGGATTCATCAGACTAGTCATTTATATAGAAATCTATAGAAGAAAACAAATCATGGTGTCCTGAAGCAGCATCCACACTGCTCTCAGGTTCCCAGAGGCTGTCACTTTGGCTTCTGCCGAAGCTAGTAACCTCGGGCCAGATCGACTTGGTTGAGCAAGGGCTCTCCCTGCAGCCAACGCCTTAAGTTTTCACAGAAGAACTTTGCCAGTCGCTCGGCAGAATACGGCGAATACCCTGAGGTATGAGCTGTGATAAACACGTTAGGGGTTGACCATAATGGATGGTCTGGAGGCAGGGGTTCAGGATCGGTCACATCCAAATAAGCTGCTGCTATCCAGCCCTCGGACAGGGCCCTCATGAGAGCTTCGGTCTGGACAATCTTCCCCCTGGCTATGTTTAACAGCACGGCCGAGTTCTTCATAGCCTTGAGCTCGGGTTCACCTATTAATCCTTCGGTCTGTGGTGTAAGAGGAGTAGCTATGACTACATAGTCACCTTTTCCTAGCGCTGTATGCAGGCTATCAGGCGTTAGCATTTCATCAAAGTACTCAGAACTCCTGCCGCTTGATCTTACACCTACGATTTTCATCCCAAGGCACTTCGCCCTGCGTGCTATCGACGCTCCTATTCCTCCTGCCCCTACAATTACCATTGTCTTACCGCCAAGCTCATCGCATTCCTCTGCCTGCCATTCGTGGGCTTGAAAGTGTCTAAACAGGAGGTGGAATCTTTTAGCATGCGCTAGCGTCATTGCTATAACCCACTCTGCTATAGGTTCACCATGCAGCCCAGCACTATTAGTCAGCACCAAATTTCTGTTTTGGAGAATAGGTATTAGACCCTCCACTCCAGCACTGTAGCTGTGTACCCACTTGATGGAGGGGAACTTGTCTAGAATCTGAACTAGTAGGTCGTTAGGGATCTCCGACCTGATTAGAATCTGAGGATGATAAACGGACTCACTTAGAGCTCTTTCAATAGGTATAAGCTCTACAGATCGATCTACAGATCTGATTTGATCTCCAAACTTGTCTATGACCGATACGTTAGCTATTATCTCTGTCTTTTCCAACTTATCCCCTCTTATTGCTTTTGATCTTAGTAACAGGCTAACTAAGGTCAGTCTGTTGTGTCAACGCAACCCAAGGGTTCAACTGACCCATGGATACTTGTGGCGTTATTGACAACTACAGATGCATCATTTATACTCGGCAGTAAGGTTGCTAACCAAACCTTAACCTTTGAAGGTCTGGAATTTGCTGGTATTAGTATGATAAAACGCCCTGCGATATAGCCGCCACCTCTGTCGCAGGGCAATTATGGATAAAACTATAAATTCAGACGGAGGGATGTCGTGAAAAGCTTGCTGTCCAATAAGTTATCTCTTTGTGTCTTGCTTTTGGCACTAGTTCTACCAATTGCCTCCTTCCCCGGTAAGGGTTATGCATATTATGGCGTGACCTTTTACAAGGGAGACAAAGTACAGGTACGTAATACAAGAGGCGCGGGCTTGAGGGTGCGCGTTGGCCCTGGTCTGAGGTATGCCAAGCTAACGACTATGCGAGAGGGACAAGTGGTTACCGTAGTGGCCGGTCCAATCTGGAGTGATGGGTACGGCTGGTACAAGGTGACCGGTTATGACTCCGCTGGTAATGCGGGCTGGGCTGCTGGCTGGTGGCTCTACAGGATCAGCCGCGCGGATAACACACCTCCTGCTCAAGTTGCGCAAGTGCGCGTCCAAGAGTACTCAGATGAAAGTGCTGCTTCTGATAGCTCATCTAATACAACAAATACCAAGGTAACAGTTTCCAGACCTTCAGAAAGCAACGCTAGCAGCGCTCCGGTGAGTTCTTCTGGAAGGACCTATAGTGTACTGACCTCTGGCTTCAATGGTGCCGAGTTTGGTTCTACCGGTTACATGGCTAATGGTCGTCGGGTTCACTGGGGAGCCGTGGCCGTTGACCCAAGATACATACCTCTTGGAACCAGGATGTACATCTCGGGATTCGGTAATCAGGTATTCGTTGCTGAGGACACTGGCGGAGCGATCAAGGGCTGGAGAATAGATATATGGTTCCCCAGTGTGGCACAGGCCAGGCAATACGGTATGCAGTGGAGGACTATAACCATAATTCCATAGTCTTGGCCAACAGTTGCTTTCGTGGCGGGGCTTTCCCAAGCCGAGGAGAGTTTCATATCTCCTCGGCTTGGTTTTTAGGAAACATATTGGAGATAATAACAGTCCTAATTGTCAGACTTAACAGATGCTATTATTTTCCCAAAAACATTAGGGGGTAGAAGTGCCTGATCTGGCCGACCTTATAAACAAGATCCTGGATTTTCTCGAGCCTTTCTATGCTCGCTACGGGTATCTCATAGTGTTTGTTGGTGCCATGCTAGAACACACATTCCTGGTATCGTGGGCTCTTCCAGGAGGCATAATGATCGCTCTGGGTGGGATGTACGCTCAGGGAGGAGATCTGAATATTCTGGGTGTGATTCTCTGTGGTATCTTAGGGTTCATGGTCGGCGACCATATAGACTACATAGTAGGGAGAAGAGGCTCCAAGGTGCTTGAAAGACTTACAAAAGGTCGATCAGCTAATGCGCCTAACATCTGGAACCTGAAGGCGATTCCGGCCATGATTCCCGCTTATATACATACTCTCACTAGGTCAACCATGTTCATGGGCGGTGCTGCCTCGGGCAAACTTCCCTACTACAGGTTCTTGGCAGTGTCTTTTGGTTTGGCAACTTTCTGGAGCGTAACAAATAGCGTAATTGGCTACTGGGTGGGTACCAGTAGAGATGAGGTGCTAAGGGTCCTCAACTATATAGGCCTAGGGGGGCAGATATTCGTTCTGGCATTTATAACTGTGGGGCTTCTTTTGATCCTAAGACGCAAGCCCAAATCTAGCAGCAAGCTGCCTAACAGCCTGGATCCAGAATAACGTTTGGCATGACTCCTGCGGAGTAAGCTTTAGCTAGGGCTTTTTGCTTTTAGCGAGGAGGTGTTCAATGAGATTAGGTAAGGTATCCTTGGCTTTGGCTTTGCTTGGTGGCTTAGCGTTTTGGTTGAGGAACAAAGTGTCGAGTATTCGTACTGAAGTTGTCTTAGAACAGGGGCGCGGTGCGCTTGCTGACACCAGGGTCGAGATCCAACAGGCATCAAAACAGATAGGGCAAATTGTTGCGAGTACCGCTAAGAATACGGCAGATAGATTGACCAATGTGGCAAGGTCTGCTACTGGGAGTAGAGTGGATGCAACTACTACCTCAACTCAACCTACGCATATCACTAGGCAGAACGAAGTAATATCTGAGGCTACAATGATCCCGGACAACCCAGCAGGGAGCGTAGAGCAAGGCGCTGAACTTTGGGCTGGGGTTCAGGATGAGCCCGTGAATGAGCCTGTTTCTGTCCCGAATCCCCCGCCTCCACCAGAGCCGCCTGCCTCGGTGGAGCACGAAACTGAAGCGATAGTATCGCAGAACACAACTGCAGATGCATCCGGCTCATTGACTGGTATGGAGGACGCTGCTGCGTCAAGATCATGGAAGTATATGCAGGAGCAGGAAGAAGGATCTGAGTCTCGTTCTACATCGAATCCCACTTATGGAGAGGTTAGTGCTGCGCCTGTAGATGAAATATCAGACGACACAGGTGTATTGAAGCCTCCTAAAGACAAGAGCGAAGGTAGTCGTGCATCTCGGCATCGAGAAGAAAGCATGAATAATACTCATTCAGAAGACGAGAATCCAGCTTCTAGTAGTACTTAGTTACTAAGGAGGTGAGAGATGAGCACCAGTGACCGCAACTATGATGAGCAAAAGGAGCAGAGACTTTCCGATGAAAGGCTCGATATGGACGTAGCGCCTGAAAGCGAGCTCTCCTCTGAGGATTACCAGCATGTTGAAGCTTCTGTTCCACCCGAAACCCTGGAGGCAATGAAACAGGTTGAGGAACAAAAAGAGCAACCTGTGGAGCTCCCAGAGGTCAAGGGTTTCACCGTTATGGCTACAGATGGGAAGGTAGGCACTGTTGATGATGTGGTCGCTACTACAGATGTTGACTCTAGCTACATGCTGGTTAAGGAAGGACTGATATTTAAAAAAGAGGTTAAGGTACCTTTTTCTGCTGTAGACAGAATAGAGGATAATGTGGTCTATCTGAATGTAGACAAGCAGTATGTGAAGTTTATGGAAGGGCAGGAGCCTTCCCATGCCGGAGAACCAGTAGAACCTATTCAATAGCGAAGCTCCACAACTTGACGAAGCTAGAATCAAAGCGAGGGGATTTCCCCTCGCTTTTTCTTGTTTTTCTGTTTAACCAAACATTAACATTTTTCTTACCAGTTATGGAGCACAAAAATCTTGACATGTCGGTTGTTATACGGATAAGCTACTGCTGCAACGCTAAAGCTGAGTTCTTAGTAGAAAGGAGGTGGTCGACTAGTCAAGTAGTGTAGAGGAGTCATAGTTGGATTCCTTTCACTCTCTATCGCGAGGCTGTTGCTAACTCACCACCAGCAGCCTGGATAACAGCAAAAGACTAGAAGAAAGAACGGAGGGATGTCTGTGAGACTCAAGTTGTTCTCGTGTGCTCTGTTGATTGCATTAGCGCTGTCTGTCGTGCCGGCAGTTGGCTCTAAAGCCGCTGGCGTACCTGGGCAATACGCCTATACCACTACTTGGTTGAATTTTAGAACTGGACCAAGCATCAATTACTCCATCATGCGTGTTCTTCCCCCACAGGCAACAGTGTACGTTATTTCTGGGCCCTATAACTATGAGTGGTACCGTGTGTCTTATGACGGGCTGACTGGTTATGTCCATGGCTACTATATTCAACCTGCCGCATCCGGTACTACTGAGCTTTCCTCTCAGAGTACCAGCTATACTAACACCACTTACTCCAACACCTACTCAAGCAAGGGTCTTGCTATAGCCAACACCGCCAAGCGCTATGTAGGGTACAGATATGCCTACTACGGTAATACCCCATCTGAGGGTTTCAGCTGTGTAGGCTTTGCCCAGTGGGTGTACAGGCTCAACGGCATATGGATACCTGAGAATCTGTGGGGTCAATACAGCATGGGCTGGTCCGTGTCCAAGAGTGAGTTGCAACCTGGCGACCTGGTGTTCTTCCAGAACACTTGGTGGAGAGGACTTTCCCATGTTGGAATTTATGTGGGTGACGGCTGGATGATTGATGCTGGATCTCCAGAGACCGGCGTCCACTGGAGTAATATCAACTGGGATTACTTTGCTACCCGCTGGTTCGGTGCTCGTCGTCTAGTGAACTAGATAGGTCAGCCAACACCTACAAGGGGATCGGGTTACTAACCCGATCCCCTTAGGCTTTCTAAGCTAGGAATCTGCGTATGCAGTATATAGTACCGCCTGCCAAAGCTAGGACGGACGCTACTAGTATTGATCCTGCTATACTGCTTTCTTTAGGCTCATACATGCTGCCTGCACCGCTGTTAGGGAGTTTGGGTGCAGTGCCCTGAGACCCTTTCATGTACTCCACCGACACTAATTTTGCTGACCAGGGGCAGTATCTACCGACCTTTTCTATAAAGTAATTGACGTTATCTTCCACATAGCTAGGTGTTCCATCGCAGAGCTCTATCATGAAATCCGCCATAGATATATCTTGTGGGTCTAGATGCCAACTGTATGGAGCATTGTGTTTCATCTCCCCCGCACCAGGTAATATCTTCCCATTGGGAATGCTAGCGGTGCTCTTACCTTCCTTCAGATCGAGTATTTGAGCTATAGTTGCTGGATTACGTATCAGCACCTTGAACTTTTCTCCATTGACGTCAAAGGTTGCTATTATTGCTGATTCCTCCTCGGCTAGAGAGGAATCAGGGAGGAACGCGGATCCCCAAGTGGTTATAAGTGTGGCTAGAAAGATAAATCGAAGAAGACCCCTCATGCTTATTGTCCCCCAGGAGATTGATTTTGGATTTTGATCAAATAACTGTCTTTATGCACCTTTTGTTCCTCTAAACTTCTATAGATTTATCTTTAGTTCCTGTACTGGCTCATATAAGCTGTAAGTGGTACAACAGGTTCTGAGCCTTTCTGGAGGTAGATAGAAGTGCACACTGTTTACATAGGATTGGGATCTAATCTGGGGGATAGATATGCCAATATAGCTGAGGCCATCCAGTCTCTGCGCTCGAGAGTGAAGATCAACAAGGTAGCCTCTATATATGAAACCGAACCAGTGGGATACAAAGAACAGCCCAAGTTTCTGAATACGGTAGTTGAGGGACAAACTGATCTTGATCCAAGGGGTCTACTCAAATTCCTCAAGTCCATAGAGCACAGGATGGGTAGGAGGCCTTCTTTCAGAAACGCACCCAGGCCAATAGACCTTGATTTGTTGCTGTACGACGATTTAGTCCTCAAATCAGAGGATATAGAAGTTCCTCACCCTTACATGCACGAGAGAGCGTTTGTACTAGTGCCCTTTGCTGAGATAGCTCCTGATGTGGTCCACCCGGCCTTAGGTGAGTCTATCGCTCAGCTTCTGGAGAAGGTGGATAAATCTGGTGTCAGAAAAGCAAGAAGGGGGCTGGCATTACGCTTGTCTCGTGATGTACAGGGACAGGAGCCAGAGGTAGCCGTACGCCTCGGTCGTGTGGGGGTGACGAACGTACAGAGGATGATCAAGCTGGGTAGAGGGTCCAGATCCAGGGTACTGCAGGCCGAGATAAGCCTGCTGGCAGATATAAGTCCAAACCAGAAAGGGCTTCATATGTCTCGTTTCAGTCATGCTCTTGATGAAACTCTGGATGATGCGGTTGCTAATGAGGCCCCAGACGTGGAATCCCTTGCTCTTAGGATTGCTGAGAAGATCGTGAAGGCCCAGAAGGCCCTCAGGAGTGAGGTAAGAATAAGAGCTAAGTTCTCGCTTCGCAGATATGCTCCTATATCAGGAATCCCAACAGATGAGATGTATACTTTGCTGGGAATAGCAGTTTGTAAGCAGGATAGTTACCGGCGGATGGTAGGGATAGAAGCGGAGGGTATGACGGCGTGCCCATGTGCACAGGATATGATACTCGAACACTCTAAGGAGAGGCTAGCCGAAGAGGGATTCACATCAGAGGAGGCAGAGAAGATTCTGGCCGCCATACCGACTGCCGCGCACAACCAGAGGTCGAAAGCTACTATACTTCTTGGGACAGATGCAATGGTAAGAGCTGAGGACTTGGTAGAGATAGCTGAGTCCTCCATGAGCTCAGAGAACTACGGTCTTCTCAAGCGGCCAGACGAGTTCTTCGTAGTTCATAAGGCTCATCGTAGGCCTCGCTTCGTAGAGGATGTGGCTCGGGAGATACTGAGATCAGCGGTAAATACTTACTCTGACTTGCCTGAGGAAGACTTCCTGTTAGCCAGGGTGGTAAGTTTTGAGAGCATACACAAACACGATGCTTACGCTGAAGGATTCGGTACTTTCGGCGAACTAAGAGAACAGGTCATATATGGCCGCAGCCCTTCCAAGTGTACCACCTTGGAAGAGTGGCTAGGATGAACCTTGCAAGTAATCTCAGACCCCAAAAATAGCTATAGGCTATTGATAGTCAGTGGTTACTAATTGCAAATAATAGCAGTAGAAATAAAGCTGCATTAGGAGATAAATTTTTGCCCTTCTATCTAGATTTTTGATATCATCCAGAAATAAGCGGGGAAGATTAGTGATATATTGCACTTTTTTGCAATTGAGAGGTGAGCTATGGCCAGGACGCACGCTGATAAGATCTACGATTACTACCCTGCATTTCTGGATCTATGCAGAAAGAAGGTAGTGGTTATAGGTGGTGGTGAGATAGCTACAGGCAAGGTTAAGGGCTTGATTCCATGCGGTCCTGATCCGCTGGTGGTTATAGCTCCAGAGGTTTCTGACTACATCAGGGAGAGGGCTGTCGAAGGTCTTCTTACCTGGATACAGAGAGAGTATGCCTATGGAGATCTAGAGGGTGCCTATATATGCTTTGCTGCTACCGATGATAAATCAGCCAACGCTAAGGTGGCAAAAGAGGCCAGGGAGAGGAATATCCCGATCCTTGCTGTAGACGATATCCCAAACTGCGATTTTATTGCTCCCGCAATAGTGCGCCGAGGTAGATTAGTTATAGCTATATCTACCAATGCCTTGAGTCCTGCTATAGCCAGCCATGTTCGCAGAAAGATAGAACATGACTTCCCTCCACATTGGGCCCAGCTGCTTGAGGTAGCTGCCACCGTAAGGGAGAGGCTTGGCCCTGCCAGATTTACTATAGATCCAGAAGAATGGCAGCGTGCTCTGGATGATGATCTCAAGTCACTTGTGTGGGAGGGTAAGGTAGACGAAGCGACAGAGCTGCTTTGGAGTAGACTGGCTCCGGATAAGGTTGAATTGGAGGCAAGAGCATGAACTCATCAGGGTTCGTTTCTATAGTTGGGGCAGGGCCGGGAGACCCCGAGCTGCTTACTATAAAGGCGGTCAGGAGATTGGAGCGTGCAGATGTAGTTGTGCATGATCGCCTAATAGGCGATGGTGTTCTTGACTACTGTCGCGAGGACGCTGAACTAATTGACGCCGGCAAGACTCCGGGAGGGCACCGAGTACAGCAGGAGGATATAAATAGGTTGCTGGTGGACAAGGCCAAAGGAGGCAAGTTCGTAGTAAGGCTCAAGGGAGGGGATCCTTTTGTCTTTGGGAGAGGTGCTGAAGAAGCCCTTTTCCTCGCACGTGCCGGGGTGCCTTTTGAAGTGATACCAGGTGTCAGCTCTTCCCTGGCAGGTCCCGCAGCCGCTTTGATTCCAGTCACCCACAGGTGTGTCGCTCGCTCGATCACCATAGCTACTGGCCATGATCGGGACAATTCTTGCGATAAGGTATTTGACTGGGAGGCTTTAGCTAAGGCTTCGGATACGCTTGTCTTCTTGATGGCAGTAGAGAATCTGGAACGAATAGTGTCCAATCTCATCTCTCATGGTAGGAGCCCTAAAGAACTGTCTGCGCTGGTTAGGTGGGCTACTACCCCTGAGCAACAGGTGATATTTGCCCCTCTACAAGAAATCGTACACATAGCCAGATCAAGACACATAACTCCTCCAGCTGTGCTGGTTGTAGGAGATACCGTTGAGATAGGTATGGAGCTTTCTCGAGCTGTTGCTTATGGAGGAACGCTGGAAGAAGTGATGCATGCGCATGTTGCCTAAATAGGTCTTGCGTAGTATATTTCTCTGTAAACATGCTAGGTGGAGGGGTTATGATACTTGATATAGGTCATCCAGCTTACTCAGTATCTGATATAGAACGCTCTATTCAGTTCTACGCAAAGCTGGGGATAAAAGAGGCTTTCAGGTTGTACAACGATGATGGCTCATTGATGCTCGTCTACCTGCACGTAGCAGGAGATAGATTCATAGAGCTCTTCCCAGGTGGGTCTGGGACTGGAATCTCTGCTGACACGTCCTATCGACATCTGTGCCTTCTGGTCGATGATCTAGGGCTTACGCTTGAGGATCTGAGACGGCAGAGGGTGGATATAAATAGAGGTCCTATATTAGGTCGCGATAACAACTGGCAAGCGTGGATTTCTGATCCGGATGGCAATCCTATAGAGTTAATGCAGATCTCTAGGGATTCGCCTCAGTACAAGGCTACGCATCCAAGCTAGTCAAGGAGAAACAATAGCTTTGTCTTCTTCACCTCCTAGCTTACCTCCGGAAGCAACCCCAAGCAGGGGATTCGCAAGGTGGATATTGATCCTTCTGGTTATGGTGCTGGTAATCACCGTGTTTCTTGTCGTAGGATCCTGCCTCTATGTGAGGACCGAGGTCTCCAATCTTGCAAAGGGGCTAGTTCCTAGAGAAACCGTCGTGATCGATACTCGGCAGGATGAAGTTATAAAGAGCATCCAGCAGCTCTCAAGGCTCGAGACGGCTAAGTACACTGTAGAGAAGGTAATTGGAGCTAGTAGGACGAGGAAGTATATCCCTAGTGCTCTGTTAGGGGATAAGATTCTCTTTATAGCACATGGGGAGGTGGTTGCAGGAGTCGATCTTTCCGGGATCACTAAAAAAGATATAAGTGTGCAAGGCGATAGAGTAGAGCTGACACTGCCTAAGCCTCAGGTGTTCTACAGCAGGTTGGATAATGAAAAGAGCTATGTCTACGAACGCAGTACGGGGCTGTTTTCTAAACCTGACAAGGATCTGGAAAGCAAAGTCAGAGCTACAGCTGAAGATCAAATCAGGCAGGCTGCTGTGGAAGATGGCCTGCTGGAGGATGCTAAGCAGAACGCTGAGCAGTCAATAAGGTCGCTTATGACATCCATGGGTTACTCTCAGGTCCAGATATCTTGGAAGGAGTGATCTACTGGCTCGAGCCTATTACTCTTACCTGGATGGAGTGGTAGCCAGTCGCTCCGGACGGTAGTGTTGGCTGCCTCTCTTCAGTCTGCCAGTTACCTTCGCCGTCTTGTGCTCTCACCACCAAAGTGTAATATCCCTCAGAATCAGGCGTCCATTTGTAGCGCCAGAATCGCCAACATAATGGTCCTATCTCTGGATCGAGCTGTGCGGTGTGCCAGGTCTTTCCTGCATCCGTACTCACTTCAACCTTGTTTATACCCCTTGACCCAGCGAAGGCGATGCCTGCTACCTCTGTTTCTTTACCTATCTGTATCTCGGAGTCACTCGCAGGCACTCTGATCTGCGACATGGTTTGGATAGTTGCTATATCACTCCAACCCTGTTGTTGCCAATAGCCCTTGTAGTCCTCATTGACTGCTTCTATTCTCTCAACCCATTTCACGTTCTTCATGCCAAAGATATTGGGCACCAGAAGACGGAGGGGCGAGCCGTGCTTGGAAGGCAGCTGCTCTCCATTCATCTCATAAGCAAGCAGCACTGTTGGCTCCATGGCCTTCTCCAAGGGGATCGATTCCGTGTAGCCATCAGCGCAGGTAAACTTGATATCTATCACTCCATCTCTAACTTGTGCTTGCTCTAAGAGGTCCATCAACCTAACGCCTTTCCACTTGGCATTGCTTATAAGATCTCCTCCGACGGGGTTGGAGATACATTCCAGAGTCTGATCCTGCTCTACAGGGGGCAGCTGCTTGATCTCGTCCAGTGTCAGTTCGAATGGCTTTTGTACTAGACCTCCTATTCTAAGTTTCCAAGAGTTACTATCTACATTAGGATCTAGGATGTTCTTGGAGACCACATAGAACTCATCATTTGGTGTAAATGGTTCTGGCATATTGCCACTTGCTTTGCCGGTAGATGTGATAGTTGCCTGACTTAGCAGCCTCTGTATCACGGATACTACAATTCCCGCTGCAGCTACGCCTACCACAGTTGCTCCTAGCTGTCTTAGAAACCTTCTTCGGGAGGTGTCCGCTATATCTTTCTTGGTAGCCTGTCTTGAAGAGACGAAGTACTGGACACTTACGTAGTATATGAATACAGCTCCTAAGGTTAGAGCCAAAGTCGATGGAGACCCTCCAAATGTCAGTACAAGTATTCCTAGTGCGATAGCAATGGCTGTGCACAGAGCACCGAAGATCGTCCTGGGATTCGTATTGAAGACCGAGGACATAAATCTGGCAACTAGCAGAAGTAGTCCACCACCGATTACTGCTACCAAAACGGCAGCGAGATAAGCAAAAGGCTTAGCATAGCCACCAAAGAAACTCAGGATGGACTCAAACCACCTCATGGGAATTAGTGTGAGCAGCCTATCAAGTAGGACCTCGATTGGTGAACGGACCTGGAATAAGATTCGAAAGAAGGCTATGAGTAAAATCGCAAAGATAGCTGCAAGCAGCCCATAACCTAGCTTGTATTCCTGTCCAGTTTCTTTGCGTGCATCCACAATTTAGTATATATCTACGACTTCATATGGCAAATATCACATATGTTTGCCTGGATATTGTGGTAATTTGGTTCTTGACACTTGACTTTATCGTTATTATACTCCCGCACAAAGTTATCACTTACCGAGAAATATCACTAAAGAGCAATTGGAGGGGAACATGAGGAAAGGGAAGACCCAACCATCACTCATCGCTGTTCTTGTCTTAATCTTTAGCTTGTTGTTATCCGCATGTGGTGGCACTACTGCTGGACAAACACCAACTCCTGGTACCCAGGGAGTTGGGAGTTCGCCTTCACCATCTCCTACAGCTGCGGCATCGCCGAGCGCCTCACCATCCAGCTCTCCAGCAGCCCAGGAGACTCGGACTGGTGCTAAGTGTCCTGAGAAGAACGAGACGCTCCTGATCTATTCCAGCTTGCCCATGACCGGTCCTTCTCGTGTCCAGACTGTATCTGTTGTCAACGGTATGAAGCTGGCCCTTCAGGAGCACGGCGGTAAGGCTGGTGGATACAAGGTTGAGTTCAAGGCTCTCGATGATGCCACTGCTGCAGCTGGTAAGTGGACTCAAGAGAAGGAGACTGAGAATGCTAACAGGGCCATAAGAGATGGCGCTACTGTGTATCTAGGTACATTCAACTCGGGTGCTGCCGCCATATCTATACCTATCCTGAATGAGGCGGGCATTCCGATGATAAGTCCAGCCAATACGGCCATAAACCTGACCCAGCCTGGACCTCCTGATCCCAAGCTGTACGAGTCCCTATATAGGAATGGGCCTAGAAACTATTTCAGAGTAGTGCCTGCGGACAACCTGCAAGGTACTGCCGCTGCGAATTGGGCGAAGGAGTTGGGAGCAAAGAAGGTCTATGTACTCAACGATCAAGAAGTTTATGGTCTAGGGCTAGCTCAAGTCTTCCGCGAGCATGCTCAGAAGATAGGTTTGGAGGTTTTGGGATTTGAAGGTATAGATCCGCAAGCGGGTTCATATGCTTCTCTCATGCAGAAGATAGTGGATAAAGGTGCGGACCTGGTTTACTTTGGAGGCTTGGTCGAGACCGGTGGCACCCAGCTGGTCAAGGATCTTAGAGATATAGAGCCCGATCCAGAGAAGATAAAGTTCATGGGCCCTGATGGTATTCTCGAGAGCTCCTTTATTGATGGCGCTGGTGATGCTGCTGAGGGAGCCTATGGAACAGTGGCTGCAGCGCCCCCGGACAAGCTCACTGGCCCGGGCAAGGAGTTCTACGAAAACTACAAGAAGACGTTTGGCTCTGAGCCAGAACCATATGCGATCTTCGGTCACGATGCTATGCTAGCTGCCCTGCTTGCGATAGATAAAGCTTGTAGCAAGGATCCCAAAGATGTCCTCAAAGCGCTGAATAACCTGGGTACCGTCAATGGTGCACTAGGCAAATGGAGCTTTGATAAGCGCGGAGATACGACTCTCAAGACCTACCATGGATACCAGGTAAAGGACGGTAAGTGGGTCTGGGTGAAGCAGCTTAATGCTGGTAGTTAGCGGTCTCGGGGCGCGACTTTTAGATTCGCGCCCCTTTTTACTATGTCTTCTGATCAAGTAAAGAGGGTAAGCTTATGGAGACATTTCTCCAGGTTCTTTTAGATGGTATTGCTCTGGGAGCGGTGTTTGCACTTATAGCTCTCGGCTATACGCTAGTCTATGGTATCCTGGAGCTGATTAACTTCGCTCATGGCGACCTATTCATGCTTACATCCTTCATGTCGTTGACAGTTCTTGATGCTATCGGTGTGGATAGCGGAAGCCCGTTTTACATCAAAATCATGGCCTTTTTGCTAGCGCTCGTAATACCTATGATATTTGGAGGGGTATTGAATGTAATCATAGAGAGGGTAGCGTACAGAAGACTCAGAAACGCCCCTCGTCTGGCCCCCCTTATCAGTGCTATAGGGGTGTCATTCATACTTATACAGATTGGACTAACTTGGAAAGGCCCCTCGCCCGTCAGTTTCCCAAGGCTATGGATACCTCCTATTAATCTGCTTGATTGGACAGGGCTTGGACTGAGGTTCTACTTGCGCAGTCTTCTGGTAATTTCTATGACCGTTATCCTGCTTATTCTGCTACGGTTTGTCGTTCTGCATACGAAAATCGGTAAGGCCATGAGGGCTACTTCTCAGGATAGGGATGCTTCGGCTTTGATGGGTATTAACATAAATAGGACCATATCTTTCGCCTTCCTACTCGGAGGTGCGCTTGCAGGTGCTGCTGGCCTGATGTATGGTCTCCATACAGGTACCATGGTGTTTACCAGAGGGTTTGAGACGGGACTCAAGGCTTTTACTGCTGCTGTCCTCGGAGGTATAGGCAATCTGAGTGGTGCTGTTCTTGGAGGTTTCATTATAGGCATAGTCGAATCCTTTAGTAATTACTACCTACAGTCTACATGGACCAATGCTGTTATATTCGCGATCCTGATCGTTATTCTGGTATTTCGTCCCTCTGGTCTGTTGGGCGAGCAGGTAGGAGATAAGGCGTAGGAGGGATGAGGCATGGCTTTATGGGTTTCAAAACAGATTAACAACTTGAGAGAGAACTACAGAAAAGACAAAGTAAACACTGTTACAGCCACCATAGTTATACTAGCGGCACTGACCTGGCCATGGGTTATAGATCCTCTGATGCGGCTCGTGTTGCACTTCAGTATGATAGATCAAATGTTCCCTATCATAGCCTATATCCTGTTGGCCCTTGGCCTGAATATAGTGGTAGGTTATGCTGGATTGCTCGACCTAGGGTACGCGGCATTCTTTGCGATAGGTGCTTATACGATCGCTATCCTGACGAGCCCAAGAAGCCCGGTAGCACAATTCCTTTCCTCGAGCCTACCATTTCTCCATGTCAACTTCTGGTTCTCACTAATACTTGCATTCTTTATCACTGCGATATGCGGCGTAATTCTTGGCGCTCCCACACTCCGGTTAAGAGGAGATTATCTAGCGATAGTTACCCTGGGTTTTGGTGAGATAGTACCGGTTATATTCCTAAATGCCCACAGCATAACTTATGGAGAACAAGGACTGAATGCTATAGACCAACCTGTGATATTTGGTTTCCGGCTGGGGAGTGGGCCACAGAGCACTATAGCCTGGTACTATCTATTGATTGCTATTGGAGCGATACTCATCTTCATCGCCCGCCGCCTGCGGGATTCCCGCATAGGTAGAGCATGGATGGCCATGCGAGAGGACGAGGTAGCAGCAGCTTCGATGGGCATAGATTTGGTTAGAACCAAGCTGCTTGCCTTTGCTATGGGTGCTAGCTTTTCGGGGTTTGTAGGCGTTATGTTTGCCAGCCGATACTCCTTTGCCGCCCCTAGCCAGTTTGAATTCAGTACCTCAGTGTTGCTCCTGTGCATGGTCATATTGGGAGGTATGGGTAACATTTGGGGTGTTATTGTAGGTGGTTTTCTCCTAGGCCTTTTTGACAGAGTACTGGCTGACAAAATATCAGAGTGGGGACAAACGCTCGGCGAGAAAACCAATTGGTCTTTCCTGCTCAACCTAGATCTTACCAAGTACAGATATCTCATCTTCGGCCTAACACTTGTTATCATGATGCTTCTGCGACCCGAGGGGATACTTCCCAGTGCTGAACGAATGGCTGAACTGCATGAGGATGAGGAGACTCCTGAGCAACTATATGATGTAAGATCCGAAACTCAGTCCACTGGCGGAGCCCGTTCCTAGGAGGGATAGATATGCTTCTGCACGCACACAAAGTTACCAAGGAATTTGGGGGGTTAGTAGCCGTAAGGGATGTTGATTTCGCTATTCCCGAAAAGTCCATAGTCAGTATCATTGGGCCAAATGGTGCTGGCAAGACAACCTTCTTTAATATTTTGACCGGATTATACAAACCAACCTCAGGCAGGATAGAGTTCGATGGCTATGATATTACGGGCAAACCTCCTCACGAGATCGTGAAGTTAGGAATGTGTAGGACCTTTCAAAATATAAGGTTGTTTCAGAATATGACTGCTATTCAAAACGTACTTGTAGGAGAGCATGTACGGCTGAAGGCAGGACTTATTGGAGCTATATTCAGGCCTCCATCTGTTGTAAGAGAGGAAGAGAATGCAGTTAGAAAAGCTAGGGAACTCCTAGCATTTGTTGGCCTTAGGAGAGTGGAAGATGTTACAGCTAAGCATCTTTCCTATGGCGATCAGAGGCGACTGGAGATCGCACGTGCGCTTGCCTCAGATCCAAAGCTACTCTTGCTGGATGAGCCTACAGCGGGAATGAACCCTCAGGAAACGGCTGCCATGACTCGTTTTATCAGTAGATTGAGGGAAGACTTGGGTCTAAGCATTCTCCTGATAGAACATGATATGAAGGTCGTCATGGGGATAAGCGATAGAGTCTCTGTGCTCGATTACGGAGAGAAGATTTCCGAGGGAACACCTAATGAGGTCAGGTCCGATCCAAGAGTTATTGAAGCTTATCTAGGGAGAGCTGCGACAGCATGACAGAACACAGATCTGCAGTGACAAATGCATTACAACAGACAGGTACTCCGCATGAAAAACAGGAGTCTATGCTGGAGCTTGAGGATATACACGTCTATTACGGCAATATACACGCCCTAAAAGGCATATCCTTGAACGTACAGCGTGGGGAGATAGTTACCCTAATAGGTGGTAATGGTGCAGGTAAGACTACCACCTTGCGTACGATCTCGGGGCTTATACATCCGAGAATGGGCACTATAAAGCTTGAGGGCAAAAGAATCGAGATGTTGCCAACTCACGAAGTGGTTGCCAGGGGAGTAGGCCACGCCCCGGAGGGAAGGAGGATCTTCCCTCGAATGAGTGTGAAGGAAAATTTGGAGCTAGGGGCTTACCTGCGCAACGACAAGGATGGGATCAGAGCCGATATGGAGAGGGTGTTTACTCTTTTCCCCAGGCTAAAGGAGAGGATAAACCAGAAGGCTGGAACCATGTCTGGTGTTGAGCAGCAGATGCTAGCTATAGCTCGTGCTCTGATGGCCCGACCAAAAGTGTTGTTGCTGGATGAGCCCTCAATGGGCCTAGCACCAATTCTTGTGGAGCAGATTTTCTCCATCATCAAGGAGATAAATGAGCAGGGCACCACTATACTGTTGGTAGAGCAGAATGCCCTGATGGCTTTGAGCATAGCCCATAGAGGCTACGTGATAGAAACGGGTAAGATAGTACTGACTGATAGTGCTAAGGCGCTACAAGAAAATGATATGGTACGCAAATCTTATCTTGGTGAGGAATAGATAATGTATGGTGGACCTGCTAAGCCTAAGACTAACGAGAAAACTTTTGATAGAGATCCAGTTGGAGATTACAAGCTCACACACCGCATGGCCGAGATATCGGAAAAGCTGATGTCTACTCCTGATCAGGTGGTAGAATTGGAAGCTCCTTGCCCAGCCTGTGGTGGTCCCCTGGCTGGTAAGGCCAACCCCTATAGCCGTACAATCTCGATATGGTGCCTTAACTGTACGTTTCGTATAAATCGCTAAGGAGTGTGTGGAAGTGGCTTCTACTTTGGATCTCGTGAGCTTCAACGTACCTGGTATGACACAGGATAGTGATCGATCTGCTGTCCATAGTTCTCTGGATGGGGTCCCTGGGATAGAGGAGGTAGTGATAAACTTGCCTGCACGCTTGGTGCAGGTGAAATACGATCCGGAAGAAGTTTCACCTGAAGAGATAAAGGCGTTGATAGAGTCTACTGGCTTGATGGTACAGCGCTACTCCAACGGCTATAGGTAAAGAAGACAATATAGACTACTTTCCAAGACCGGCATACTCATTGCTATACTAAGCTGTGGCACTTCCCCTAATAGAACACGGTATTAGGAGGTTTTTGCGTGCGACTTAGAGTTGGAGTGCAGATTAGGCCACAGCATGCTGATTATGACCAGATCAGAGATGCTTGGATAAGGGCAGAGAATATAGGTGCAGACGTGCTTTATAATTGGGACCATTTCTTTCCCCTATGGGGAGATCCTGATGGTAAGCACTTCGAGTGTTGGACTATGCTAGCTGGTATGGCTGAAGTGACGAAGCGAGTGGAGATTGGTGCCCTGGTAACCTGCAACTCCTACAGGAACCCTAATCTGCTCGCAGATATGGCCCGTACGGTGGACCATATATCAAAAGGAAGACTCATCCTTGGTATCGGTGCGGGATGGTTTGAAAAAGATTACAGAGAGTATGGCTACGAGTTTGGAACTGCTGCTAGCAGGCTGAAGGATCTGGAGAGATCGCTGCCTATAATCATTGAGCGTTGGAAAAAGCTCAATCCGGGTCCAGTTAGAGGTCACATACCCATTCTCATAGGTGGTAGTGGTAGAAAGGTGACTCTTCGCCTAGTAGCACAGTACGCAGATGCCTGGAACGGTTTTGGCACTCCCGATGAGGCCAGGGAGTTGAATAAAGTTATAGATGAATGGTGTGAAAAGGTAGGGAGAGATCCCAGTGAGATAGAACGTTCCATAATGATAGATGATGAGTGGGTAGATAGGGCGGATTATTACGTCGAAGCTGGCGTAACCCATCTGATAGTGGGGGCTGATGGCCCTGAGTATAACCTAGAGCCGCTAGCTAAGCTGGTCGAATGGCGTAACAGTAGACAGCCTGTTGTAGAGGAAGCGGCTAGCCGATAGGTTCAGCAATTCATTCTTAGTATGCTTATTACCACCAGGTTATCCTGGTGGTATATTTTTTGTCTAGGATCGTAATAGGAACTCGCGGATTATTTATGCTATCCTATTTGCAAGTAGATGTCACGATAGTTGTCGATAAAAGTCTTCTCATCAAAAGTAAATTTTGCTAGGGGAGCTGGAATGAAAAAGGCTTTACTCGGGATAGGACTCTTAGGATCGGTAGGAGCTTTGGTTGCATTGCAGGCAACGCGTAGAGGGGGGAGCTATTACTCAAGTAACAACTCTACTCGGGTGGTAGTATTAGGAGCGGGTTTCGGAGGGTTATCAGCTGCAAGAACTTTAGCTCGCAACAGAGATGGCCTGGATTTGGATGTATTACTGGTGGATCGTGCTAATTTCCACCTGTTTACGCCCATACTCTATCAAGTTGCGACTGGGGGAGTTGAACCGGATAATGTTACCCATCCAGTAAGGTATGCTACTCAGGCCGATGGCTTCCGCTTTCAGGAAAGCAATGTGCAAAAGATATCCATAGAAGATAAGTGCGTCTATACTGATGACGGCCCGATCTACTATGACTATTTGGTAGTGGCTCTGGGCGCGACCAATAACTTCTTTGGTCTTGCCAGTGCGGAGGAAAATTCGTTCACTCTGAAGACAATCAGCGATGGCATAGAGCTACGTAATCACATAATAGATGCCTTCGAGCGCGCCGAGGTAGAGCAGGATCCTGAAGTCCGCCGCAGACTGCTGACTTTCGTGATTGTAGGAGCTGGTCCCACAGGAGTAGAGCTTGCGGCGTCCCTGCGTGACCTGGCGAGCCACGTACTTCTCAAGGAGTATCCTAGAATAGATCCCAGCGAGGTGAGGGTTGTATTGGTTGAGGCCCTGGATCGTATCCTCCTTGCTCTGGATGATCAGCTGCGCCAGAATGCAATGAAAACCCTACAATCGAAGGGTGTAGAAGTCCTTCTAAACACTCCTGTGGCTGATGTAGAGAAGGATGGGGTGCGCATCAAGGATGGGAGCTTCATTCCGAGTGAGACTGTAGTATGGACAGCAGGTGTGAAGGCCAATCCTTTGATCGCCGATCTGCCAGGAGAGAAAGGCAGGGATGGCAGGGTCAGAGTTAATGACTTCATGCAGTTGCCTGACCACCCCGAAGTATATGTGATTGGTGACTGCGCGATGTACTTTATGCCCGGTGAGCAGAGGCCACTTCCTCCCAACGCACCTGTGGCTATCGCTGGCGGGAAGACTGCGGCTATCAATATAATTCATACTCTGAAGAACGAACCTTTGGAGCCTCTGAAGTATAAGTACCAGGGTGAGCTCGTTAGCCTTGGTAAGAACAATGCTGTGGCCAACATAATGGGTATAAAGTTCAGCGGGTTTGTAGGATGGCTTGTGTGGCGCGCTGTGTATCTGTATAAGCTCGAAGGCTTCAAGAACAAGGCAAGCGTGCTGGTGGACTGGCTGTTTGGAGTATTTGACAGAAGGGAAACTAGTAAATTACCTGTTACACCTTCCAAGGTGCCAAGCGAGTCATTAGCAGAATAGCTTATACATTCTGCAACAAACTACATAAGGGGTGGTCATGTTCCACCCCTTATGCTTTCTGTTGGTGTAGAATCTTTATAAACACAAGATGACAATTTATTGAGTGTTTTCTATGCTGCAGGTTATAGATCTCGAGATAATTCTAGATGGAAAGCCAGTACTCTCCGGCGTAAGCTTCAAGGTTAATGCCGGAGAAAAGGTAGCCTTAGTTGGAGCCAATGGCGCTGGCAAGAGCACTCTGCTTAGGGCTATCAGCGGCGAACTACAGCCCTCGGGAGGCAAGATAGTTCTTCTTCCGGGGCTCAAGGTTGGCTATCTGCCTCAAGACAGCTTCATAGTCTCCAGCAGAACCCTACATGACGAGATGCTTTCCGTGTTTGGAGATGTGCTAGAGATAGAGTCCAAGCAGCGCAAGCTTGAACAGGAGATGTCCGTGCTTACAGGGGAAGAGCTGGACCGGCTGCTTGCCGAGTACCAGCTACTCAGCTCTGAGTTTGAAAGGCTTGGAGGCTACACGATCGAGAGGGAAGTAGGTAAGGTACTACATGGCTTGGGATTCACACCCAACGATCTCTCAAGGGTAGTATCGAATTTCAGCGGTGGATGGAAGAGCCGTGTGGCGCTCGCCAAGGTATTGCTGGAGGAGCCAGATATACTTCTACTGGATGAACCTACCAATCATCTGGATCTGCATGCTATCGAGTGGCTTGAAGATTTTCTAGTACGCTACAAAGGTGCTGTGATCCTGGTTTCGCACGATCGATATCTCCTGGATAAGTTGACTACTCGTACTATCGAGCTGCAGGATGGTAAGGCCACAGATTATCAAGGTAACTACAGCTGGTATGTTGCAGAGAAGGAGCGAAGGCTTCAGGATCAGCTTGAGTCCTTCCAGAGACAGCAGAAGTATCTTGAGAGGCAGAGGGCTTTTATAGAGCGATTTCGTTACAAGGCGACCAAAGCCAGAGCGGTGCAAAGCCGAGAGAAGATGCTTCAGAAGATAGAGAAGGTCGAAGCGCCGAAGATCTTCTCGAGGAAGATATCCTTCAAGTTCAACTATGCTGGTCACAGCGGTCGAGAAGTATTTGCTCTGAAGAACATCTCCAAGTCCTATGGCTCTCACAAGATCCTAGAAGGCATAGATCTCCTTGTGGAGCGTGGTGACAAGATTGCCATAATAGGTCCCAACGGGAGTGGTAAAACTACCCTCCTGAAAATACTGGCAGGCGTGGAAGAGCCTTCCTCCGGCTCGATACGCTTTGGATATAACGTCAGGCTCGGATATTACGACCAACATCAGGCAGAGATCCTGCAGAGCGACAAGACCATATATGACCTAGTTCTGGAGCAAGCTCCACAGGAATGGACAGTCACTGATATCCGTGACCTACTCGGTAGATTCCTATTTAGAGGTGATGATGTAGAGAAATATATATCCGTGCTCAGTGGTGGTGAGAGAAGCAGGCTCGCATTGCTCCTGCTGCTGCTAAGACCCGTAAATACACTGCTTCTGGATGAGCCCACAAACCATCTGGACATAGCTAGCAAGGAGGTGTTGGAGTCTGCTATTCGTGAGTTCCCTGGTACTTGCGTAGTAGTATCTCACGATCGATACTTTATAAATAAATTTGCCCAGAAGATAATCGTTGTAGAGGATACGCATATTACATCATACTTGGGCAACTACACGGATTATAAGGCTAAGGTGTCTGAGGGTAAGCTGGAGGTAAGCACTAAGCCTGCCCCGGTGCAGGTGCAGCATAAAGCTACCAAGAAGCCCCACACTAAGGAAAGAGAGATCCTTAGATTGCGTGCGCAAGTTCAAGACCTCGAAACTGAAATCAGCGATACTGAGGAACGCCTCCAGGAGCTGCAAGCTCATCTTGAAGATAATAGCTTGTACCAGGATCGAGAGCACTATTATTCTCTCCTATCTGAATACGGAGAACTTCAAGGTAGACTGCAGGATCTGAATGAGCGCTGGGAAAAGAAGGCTTCCTTGCTAGAGCAGTTGGAAATGCTGGGTTCTGCATCCTTAGAGCCTGATGAGTTAGAGCCTGAAGCACAAAGAAGGCTACGGGAACTCAAGAACGCGTTGGAAGACCCTGCCCTATATGAAAACCAGGGAGAGCTCGCGGCTGTACTTCAGGAATACTTGAACCTGAGCAAGAGTAATGAATCTCGTCCATCTAGTCAGATAGATAGCCAAGCAGGGAGTGAAGATTCTCAGGGAGATGAGCCAGAGGCTGTTGCTGAGTCTATCCGTGCTCGCTTGTCAGAGATAGAAAGAGTGCTTATGGATCCTGGCATTTTCCTTGATGAACATAGATCCAGATTGATCATCGAAGAGTACACCGAGTTGCAAAAGCGATTGGAGAATCTGTTGCAAGGTGGTAACTTTGACGATAAAAAGTGAGTTCTCCTGGCGAATGGGGGATCTCAGGTACAAGCTCCTGGTCTCGGGTTACATCTTGATAGATCTGGACGAGACAGAGCTCGATATAAGCTCAGGCAATAAAATCGTATATTCGGCACCTGAGACTGTAGCTGTGGAGTCTCCAACGTTACTGCTTGATGGTAAGTTAAACGTGTACGAACAAAAGGTGTCTGGCAGACCTTCGAGAATAGGACGGATAGAACATGGAAAACTGATCCTGCCGATCAGTAAATCCCAGGCTACCAGTCTGGTTAGATTTGAACCAGTTGGGCAAGCAGTGTGCGCTAGCTGGGATGAATCTTTGGGCTGGGGATTCTTGCCAAAAGATGATCAATCAGCGGTCGAACTAATAAAAGGTCTGTACGAAGCAGCATGTGGCTTGCATTGGATATTAGAGATGTCCGCCATCAGTTCTGGCCTAGCTAGGTTGGCGAATCTGCTGATACAGGTAGCTGATGAGTTAGGTGTACAGCAAGAGGATAGAATATGGCTCAAGGGAGTGCCGGACACGAAAGAGCTGGCAGTGCTAGCAGGGATTTCCAAGGAGAGCGCTGCGATAAACCTGGAATGGCTGATACATCAAGGTATTTTATCTAGAGAAGATGGTAAGTTATTCTTGCATTCGCTTGAGCAACTACGAGAACTCGTGTCACAGTAGGACGCAAATAAGGCCGAATAGATTGCTAAGAGTTTTCCTGACTTAATCTTCTGGCCCACTGCTCTTCAGTATATAACCTGTATCGGTACTCACCTGACTGTAGAGCTTCTATATATATACTTTGTCCCGGTGTTACCTGGTGAGATCTCATGAACATGCGTAGTCCGGATATATGTGATCTGCCTCTATGTAACCTGTAGGTGTGGGTAGACTCCTGTGTGTCACCGCACTTTGCCACTATCTCTCCCTCGGAGGGGAATATAGCGTGAAGATCAGAGCTTACTGCTAGACTGCCACTTCTATAGGTAGATCTGCTGATTTGTATTCGAGCTACTATGCTCCCAGCAGGTGTCCTGACAAGCTCTCTCACGGTTTTCTGCAGCCTGTGTCTAGATGACACAGACTTAGCGTCATACTCCTCTCCAAATAGCCAATAGCTCTCTCTTATAGGGATAAACCTGGGGCTTGCTATTAGAACCCTACTAATGTCCTTGGGGTCGCGACCTATTGCTTCAGCTATCTCTTCTGCATGCAGAGGTTTTCCAACTGTCAGCATCATGTTTTCTATTATAGATTCCAGCTCTTTATCTACGGTGCCCCATTCGGTCAATCCGAATAATCCTCTGCCAAGGCGCATGAAATAAGGTTCTGTCAATAGTATGTTATATATGCTCTCTGTACTTATAGGTCCTGGAGAGGTGCTATCTTGGAGGTGATCGATTACATGCTTAGTTATAGTCTTGTAATGAGCTGGTTTACCTATTTCCCTTAGAGCCATGACTATATTGTCTATCTTAGTTCTCTTCCATTCCTGTAGCGCAACGTCTCCCGAAGGGGTGATGTATAAGCCGGGGGTGGCTCTCACGAACTCTTCTAGTGAAAAGTTAGGGTAAGTAGTCTTTAATATGACATAATCACTGTTTGATGCCAGTAGTTCTTCCAAGCTCCTGATGGGCATGGGACTAAGCCTTTTGACCAGTAGCCCTTTCATGAGCTCTTGCAGGTCTTCTACCTGTTGCACTGGAGCTTCCCTGAGTGCGAACCTTCGCCCTTGCAGCGGAACTAATACATCACTTATCTCGAACAGGAACCGA
>JBHORE010000173.1:0-12551 GCA_042408415.1 Thermobaculum sp. | reverse complement strand
GGCACTAATCATGGTTCCCTCTCCGACAGAATAATGTCCAGGTATGGCGATACCCCTCTGGGCATGGTGGAGTCTGCCCTCGAGTTCGTGCGTATGTGCGAAGAGTGGGGATACAAGGACATAATACTTTCTATGAAAGCTTCCAATCCGAAGGTAATGATAGCTGCCTACAGACTCCTCGCTGCCAGGATGCTTGAGTACGGTATGACTTATCCCTTCCACTTGGGTGTCACAGAGGCTGGCAATGGTGAAGATGGGCGTATCAAGTCAGCTATTGGTATAGGTACTTTGCTTGAGGATGGGATAGGCGACACTGTAAGGGTTTCCCTTACTGAAGATCCTGAAAATGAAATACCGTTCGCCTACGAACTGATCAAGAGATATGCTTATGGTATAGTCCCGGACAGCGATGAGGCCTCATCTATAGGTACTCTGCTGGATCTTAGGTCACCTTTTGACTACTCTCCAAGACCGACCAGGAAAATATTCCTGGGAGAGCACGTGCTTGGAGCTAATAATCCTCCTCTAGTGCTCTACAAGCAGTCATCTCCTCTATCGATTAATGGGGTGGTCAGCATAAATAGGCCCGTTGGTCGCGATAGCCTGAGGGCAGATGCACTGTCTCTAGAGGTGGTATCTGAGAAGGACAAGGACGTTTTTCAGACGTCGGCTAGTGGTTTACAGTTTGCATCCAACAAGCCAGCCTTGATTGCGACCCTTAGATCCTCTGTGGATGTGGGAAACCTTGAAGCCGCGGCCTATATGTGTTCCATAGAACAGGGCCAAGAGGATAGTTTGTCTATGGTTGCACGGCTTGCTGTTGAGCATAAGCGTCCGCTTGTTCTAGAACTTATTGCTGATATTTCCTATGATCAAGCACGCGATCTTGAGAGTAAGCATGATTATTCTGTGGTTGATGAGCTAATAAGTTATGCACTGAAGGGTGAGCAGGTTGGGGTAAGTGATCTTATCCTTGCCCTGAGAATACCTGATAGGTCTTACCGTATTAGGGCCTATAGACTACTAGATTCGAGGCTAAGGGAGCTAGGGAAGGATTGGAACCTCCTTTTGACGGTCACCGAAGATGACCTGATCGATGCCTCGATTAGCCTCGGTTCTCTGCTGTGCGATGGTATAGGTTCTATGGTCTCTATAGAAGGCAATAAGTCCTATGAGGAAAAGATAAGTTTGGTGTTCAATATCCTCCAGGCTTCGGGTGCTAGGATCAGCAAGGCAGAGTTCATAGCCTGTCCTAGCTGTGGTAGAACGCTCTTTGATTTACAGACGACCACTGAAAAGATCAAGAGTAAAACTGGTCATCTGAAAGGCGTCAAGATAGCCGTGATGGGTTGTATCGTGAATGGCCTTGGGGAGCTGGCAGATGCTGACTTCGGCTACATGGGAAGCGGCGAGGGTAAGGTAAATCTATTTGTAGGCAAGACCTGTGTCGAGAAGAATGTACCGGAGGAAATAGCTGCAGACAAACTGGTAGATTTGATCAAGGCTCATGGCAGGTGGATCGATCCTCCGGACAATAATTCCCGTATGGGTGAGGGCTAGATTTTCCCTGGTGGGTGTTAGCAGATATGCAGTCTAATAGAGGTAACGAGAGTAACCTGGCTCGTTATGCTTTCAGTAGTCTGTTAGTTGGTATATTTTGTGTCGTATTGTTGATCATAGGGGCCATAACTAATGAAATCCTCGTAGTTCCTAAGGGTTATGGTAGAACCTTTTCGACGTTTGGTTGGATAGTGCTGATAATCCTTGCGCTTTCAGCTGTGACCGGACACGTACTTGGACTAGTAGCCTTTGCTGATGAAAAGGTACGCAGTCGTAAGGTGAAAGGGGTAGAAAAAGCCTTTGCCAGTATTGTTGTGGGCTGGGTGCTTTTCGTAGCCATTCTACTGCTTATCCTTTTTGTAGGGGTATAGAGTATCGTTATCATCTCAATGGTATAATCCCTGAGTGTGTATTGTTCCTCTATAAGTCTTACCAACTTTCGAAACTACACTAATCTGCAGGTCGATTTGCCCAACGGCCCTATACTCGTCCTTGGCCCCAACGCGAGCGGCAAGACTACGTTGCTTGAGGCTATATATCTACTTGCTACTACTAAATCACATCGGGCTGGCTCGGATCGAGAGCTCATCAATTGGAACGCGGAGAGCGAAGAGGGTGTGCCGGCTTTCGCACGTGTGGCAGCAGAGGTGAGAAGGCGTAGTCCAATACAGGTGGAGATCACTATCCTGAAGGAATCCACCGTACAGGGTGAGAACGTACGCAAGCGTATACGTATCAACGGTGTAAATAAGAGGGCTATAGACCTTATAGGGCAGGTGAACGTGGTCATGTTCGGGCCCCAGGATCTCGACCTTATAGTCGGAGCTCCCAGCCTCCGAAGGCGTTATCTTAACATTACGATTTCTCAATTGGATCATCAGTATGTAAGGACGCTTCAGACCTATGAGCGTGTAGTGCTCCAACGTAATACCCTAATCAAGGCCCTATCTGAAAGAGCTTTTAAGCTGAGTGATGAGTCTATAAACGACCAATTTGCCTATTGGGACAACGAGCTAGTCAATCAAGGGGCATACCTGCTTGCCAGGCGGTTGGAGATCCTGAGTAGGATGAACGAGCTAGCTAACATGGTGCATAGGAAGCTGACTGGATCATCTCAGGAGCTGAGTATTGCTTACAAATCCACACTATTCGACTCAATGTCCCTACAGTTAGATAATCCGCGCGAGGAGGAAATAAGGGATCTATACATAAAGAAGATTCATGATCTGCGTCGGGAGGAGCTTAGACGCGGCATGACGTTGGTTGGCCCCCATAGAGATGACATAAGCTTTCTCGTGGGAGGCGTCGATATCGGAGTTTATGGCTCTAGAGGGCAGCAACGCTCTGTGATACTGGCCATAAAGCTTGCTGAGGTTGATCTTATGAAGAGCATTACTGGAGATCTCCCCATCTTGCTATTGGACGATGTGGTGTCTGAGCTCGACCCTGAGAGAAGGCGATATCTGCTCCAGAACGTGCTACAGCTGTCACAACAGGCATTAGTGACTACCACAGACCTGCTGACTATAGGCAGAGAGTTTCTTGCTGAGGCCTCTCTATTTGAGACTACGTCGACAGGACTTCTACAGCCCATGAAGAGAACCTGGAAAATTAGCGGAGAAAGATAGAGTTGGTAACGTTTGGCCTGTTGATCGTCACCGCCATATGGGGTTTGACCTTTGTTACTGTACAAAGTGCTGTAGCTGATTACAGTGCTTTTTCTTTCCTTACCCTGAGGTTTGCTCTTGCAGCTCTAGCATTACTTCCCTTCTCAGCAACCCGTATCGGCAAGAAGGAGTTGCTTGTGGGCGTGCCCGTAGGAGCTACCTTGGGGCTAGGTATGTTACTTCAGACTGTTGGACTTCGCTCCACAACTGCTACAAACTCGGGATTTATCACAAGCCTGTATGTGGTATTTGCACCGATGATATCTGCCATCTGCTTTCGCATTAGGTTTCATCCCAGAATATGGGTGGCTGTAATACTGAGCACTATAGGATTATTCCTGGTAAGTAAGGCCGGTTTCTATAGTGTGAATCCTGGAGATGCTCTGACGTTAGGGTGTGCCATGCTCTTTGGTATCCAGATAGCACTACTTAGTAGGTATTCCCCTGGTCTAGACTCTGCAGCGCTAGCATTCGTACAAACAATTACTTCGATGCTCATGTACTTACCAGTTGTTTTTTTGACTGGGACTCCATTGATAACTAACAACTTGGGTGTATGGTTGGCGTTGTTGATAACAGGTTTGGGGGCAAGTGCCTTTGGCTTCTGGATGCAAACTTATGCTCAACAAAGGATGTCTGCTGCTAGGGCTGCTGTCATAATGGCGATGGAGCCGGTGTTTGCGGCCATCGGCGGATATACCTTTGCGGGCGACAGGATGACTGTACTTCAGTGGATCGGTGCTGTCTTCATGATGGCGGGACTGTTTGTAGCTGAGATCTTGCCTTATCTGAAGCATCGTGTTTCAATGTCTCAGCGGCTAGGTGAGACACTTGGTGAAAAAGACTTATCAGCCTAGCAGCTCTGAAGGAGTTCCCTGTGATAGAGGAACGAGAAGTAGTTATTGTGGGTGGTGGACCTGCAGGGTCCTCAGTTGCGAACGTGTTAGCTTCTCTTGGGCATGATGTGTTGCTTCTGGATAAGTCTAAATTCCCTAGGACAAAACCCTGTAGCGAATACATGAGTCCTGGAATCCTTCCTTTGCTCTCAAATCTCGGGATAGATGCTGATCTCTCAGGTATGCATATGCTAAAGGGTATGAGGATACATACCCCTGCAGGAAGCCAGATAACTATCGAGTACATAGATGAGCATCGCGGAAGATATTATGCCCCCACTATGGAGAGGCATGTGTTCGATAAGATGCTCCTTGATCGTGCTGCCCATAAGGGTGTAGAGGTTAGATATCAGGCCAAAGTGGTGTCGGTTGTACCCCAAGATAACTGTTCCCTCCTTAGAGTGCAGCTTCCGGACAGAGCGCAGATGGATATACGAACCAAGCTGGTGATAGGAGCCGATGGCCTGAGGTCAGTGGTGGCGCGTAATCTGTCCAGAAGGTATCCCCTCATCTGGCCCAAACGAATGGGACTTGTTACTCATATCAACCTTTCGGGGATAGATGCAGACTACGGAGATATGTATTTGCATCCATGGGGTTACTGCGGGGTAGCGGCAACTAGTAACTCAAGTGCTAGCGTAGGGATAGTGCTCGATTTGAGGAGGATGGTGCTTACACGTGGTAGAGAAGCCATTTTTCAGGATTCCCTCAAGCTTTTTCCTAAGGTCCATAAGCAGATATGTGGAGCTGCTAGCTTTGATCGTATCATGGGTATATCACCTATCGGACATGGGGTTAAAGAAGTATGTGGCCGCAATTGGGCGCTAGTAGGTGATGCAGCAGGGTTCTTTGATCCTTTCACTGGGGAGGGAATATACAAAGCTGTTAGGGGTGGGATCTTGTTGGGGGAGGTAGTATCCCCTTACCTAAAGGTTGATAGGATTAAAGAAGGTCTGGAAAGGTATGCGACTGAAAGAGCACGTGTGTTTCGGCGCAAGTCTTTGCTTGTATCTCTGATACAGGTCTTTATCTCCTACCCTTACATGCTGGAGTATGTAGCGGACAAGCTGCAGGATAGAGAATCGCTTCGCTTGTCCCTTAGTCGTGGAATTGGAGATCTTCAAGATCCGCTGTACAATCTAAATCTCAGGTTTCTCTTTAGGTTGCTTAGACCTTGATTATTTTAGTACCTGAAGGACATAAGCTATGCAAGCAACTAACAGTATATTCATCAAAGCGCCTCCAGAGAAGATAATGGACTTGGTGGGTGATGTTCAGAGGTGGCAGGAGTATCTGCCTCATTACAGGTATGTAAGAGCTCTTGGGGATGATGGAAGCGTTAGAACTTTTGAGATGGGGGCCTCCAGAAGTGGTATACCTGTATCATGGGTGGCTGAGTTTCAGGCTTTTCCTGAGTCCCGTAAACTTAGGTTCACCCATGTAGGGGGTATCACCAAGGGGATGTACGTGGAGTGGCGCTTGAGGCCATCAGAAGGAGGCACCGACGTGGAGATTTACCACGACCTGCGACTAAGGTGGCCGCCAGTGTTCAGGCAGATCGGCGAGTTGGTCATAACCAAGTTCTTTATAGAGCACATAGCTTCCAGGACCTTGAGAAGGTTTAAGGAACTTGCCGAGTCGAGCGAAGAAAGGCATAGCCAGCATGAAAACTGATAGGCGCGTGGTTATAACCGGTATAGGAGCAGTCACACCTATTGGAACTACGCGTCAAGGACTATGGTCGGGGGTATGTAAGGAGAAGTCTGCAGTTGGTAGGATAACGCGTTTCGATCCTTCACAATTCAGGTCACAAGTGGCTGCTGAGGTCAAAGACTTCGACCCCTCGGACTATCTGCCCCCTAAGAAACTTGCCAGGTTGGATAGGTTCTCACAGTTCTCAATAGTAGCTGCTATGCAGGCAGTAGATGACGCTGGATTGGATATTGATGCTCTAGATAGGGATAGAGTCGGCATATTCATAGGAAGCGCTTTGGGAGGGGTGGGTTATGCCGAGGAACAGCACTCCATATTTGTGGAGAAGGGGTTGAGGGCTGTGAGCACTTCTCTTGCTCTCTCCGTGTTTGGAGGAGCTAGCAGTAGCAATATATCCATGCACTTTGGTATAACTGGCCCTCAGCTTTCCAATGCCAATTCATGTTCCAGCGGCACTATCGCCATAGGGGAAGCTTTTATGGCGATACGATCTGGTAGAGCTGATATCATCTTGGCAGGTGGTGCAGAGGCTCCTCTGTACCCTCTTACCTTTGGAGCTTTCTCCTTGATCAAGGTGATGAGTGCTCGTAACGATGATCCTGAGACAGCTTGTAGGCCCTTTGATCGAGATAGGGATGGCTTTGTAATGGGTGAGGGCGCTGCTGTACTGGTGCTAGAGGACCTAGAGCATGCTCTTAGGCGTAATGCCCAGATACTGGGTGAGATTATAGGTTATGCCAGTACCAGTGATGCATATCACATGACGGCTCCTCTGCCTACTGGGGAGCAGGCCTCGAGATGTATGGCCTTAGCCATGGCTAATGCTGGCTGCTCGATCTATGAGATAGATTATATAAATGCTCACGGCAGTTCCACACCACTTAATGATTCTACCGAGACTTTGGCTATCAAGAAGGTGTTTGGAGAACGAGCATATAAGATCCCAATAAGCGCTACTAAGTCTATGCACGGACATGCTCTCGGGGCTAGTGGGGCTATAGAAATTGCTATATGCTGTATGGCACTAGCATGTGACTATATACCTGCTACTGTAAATTTGATCTCCCCCTCGGACGATTGTGACCTAGACTACGTGCCAAATAGGGGGCGTAAAGCCAAGGTCGATACGATATTGAGTAATTCATTCGGCTTTGGTGGAATAAATGCTTCGATTGTGATTAGGCGCTTTGAAACATGAGATTTATGCTACATACAGCGCCAGGACTTGGTGAGATCCTTCAGAAACAGCTTCGGTCGTCTGCAGGGAATATTAGATTTCTCTCCAGAAGATTTGTCAGCGATAAAAACGACCTATTGGTAGTCGATGTTGACTCTCCGCAGGAGGTCCTAACATCCAGGGTCGTGGAGGATGCGTTCTTCCTGTTCCTCTACAGGGATAACATAAAACCTAACATGCAGGGGCTAAGGGATTTAGGTCGAGTCTTGGCGTCAGCTATCAAAACAGACAGGTGGCAAGAAGCCGTTAGGTACAGATTTGAGCAACTGCCTACAAGCCGAAGAAAACATAGGGTAATTACCTTTCGTCCTGTAGTTCGACTCCAGGGCAGTCATGCTTTCACTAGAGCTCAGCTCAGGGCTACTGCAGAAGAAATTCTAGTCTCAACTTTGCCTGGAAATTGGCGACTAGTTGAGGACAAAGCCCTTGTAGAAGTTTGGATTACTGTTATAGACAATGAGATCTGGGGAGGTGTAAGGCTTACTCCTGAGCATTCGAAAAGATATGCTTACAAACAATATCATGTAGAGGCATCGCTAAGGCCATCGATAGCCGCGGCTATGGTGTGGTTGTCTCGCCCGAGAAGCGATGACGTGTTCCTTGATCCTTTCTGTGGGGCCGGTACCATACTGATAGAACGGGCTCTAGCTGGTAGATACCGACTCATCATAGGTAGTGATAAATCTGGAGAAGCTATTGAGGTGGCCAGGTCTAACATCGGGCCAAGGTATAAACCAATAGAGCTTCATCAATGGGATGCCACCTACATACCTCTTGAGCACGATTCTGTGGATGCGATAGTAACCAATCCTCCCTTTGGTCACCGCTATGGCTCCAAAGAGAGTAATAAAGAGCTCTACCCAGCTTTTCTGCAGGAGGCTGGTAGAATACTCAAGCCTGGTGGCAGGCTGGTACTAGTGACTACGGAGGATAAACTGATGCATCACTTGACCAGGCGAGATTGGAGGGAGCTAGTCACAGTTAAGGTGTGGGTGCTAGGTATGAGAGCCACTATATTTGCTATGGAGAGGAGATAGGATCAACTCGTCATGAGAAACAGGTTGGCACTTAGTTGGAGTGGTGGTAAGGATAGCTGCCTGGCACTATACAAGCTCCTAAGGGATGATAGATTCTCTGTAGAGAGGCTCATCTGTACTGTGACCGAAGGCTACGAACGAGTGAGCATGCATGGGGTGAGAGTAGAATTGATAGAGGCACAAGCAGCTTCTCTAGGTATTCCGCTTTACAGGATCTATATTCCCCAGAACTGCTCAAACCAAGTGTATGACGATAGAATGAGATATGCCCTCTCTGAGCTGATGAGCCTAGGTATAAATACAGTCGCATTTGGTGACATATTCCTGGAAGATATAAGAGCCTATAGGGAATCCCGCTTGTTAGAGGTTGGTGTAAGGGCGCTGTTTCCGCTTTGGGGGAGGAGTTCGAAGGACATCACGCTTAGTCTTTGTGAGTATGGCTTTAGATCTGTGGTAGTTTGTGTGGATTCTACCCTACTAGATCCTTCCTTCTTGGGTAGCGATATTGATCTAGGGTTTCTAAGTTCTTTACCTGAAGGAGTCGATCCTGCAGGGGAGAATGGAGAGTTTCACTCATTTGTGTACGATGGCCCTATCTTCAGTCGCAGAGTTTCCTTTAAGAAGGGAGAGGTAGTAGTTCGGGACAACAGGTTCTATTACTGCGACCTCATTCCCATTGGATAGTTGTGTCAGGAATATTCCTGACACAACTATCTTAGACTTTAGATTTGGCAGATTGCTGAAGAGCTAGGGCTACTGCCCCCGCCAAGCCCACATCACCTCCCAGGCTAGCTTTAACTATCTGTAGGTCCTGCTTGAAGACCGGCATTAGTCCTTCGAATACGACCTTTCTGGCGGGTCCTAGCAGCAGCTCGCCAGCTTCGGATACACCCCCTCCTATGGAGATCATTTGAGGATTGAAGATGTGTATTAGGTTGATGAGTGCGTATCCTAGCCATTGTCCTGCTTGCTCCAGAAGCTTGAGGGCGAGTGGGTCGCCTTTCTTGGCAGCCTCATCCACGATCTTGGCATTGATCTTGTCTACGGAGCCCGCAAGCTCAATCATGACTGTGTCTTTGTTAAGGGACGCGGCCTCCCGAGCCCGTTTGGCTATGGCTGTGCCAGAAGAGAGCGCCTCGAGATGGCCGTATCCTCCACAGGAGCACTTAGGTCCTCCAGGCTGAACGACCATGTGGCCCACCTCCCCAGCAGCACCATTGTGCCCCTCCAGCAGCTGCCCGTCTATAATGATGCCACCACCTACACCTGTGCTGACGGTGATGTAAATCAGGTGCTGCACATACTTACCAGAGCCATAAGTGAACTCTCCAAGTGCTGCCAGGTTAGCATCGTTACCCAAGAAAGTAGGGATGCCCGTCTTCTCTTCTATGAGTTTTGCAAGCGGTACATTGACCCACCCAGGCAGGTTTGGAGGATTACTCACCACACCTTCCTTGGAGTTGATAGGGCCAGGTGCTCCAACGCCGATAGCATCTATTCTAGGGGCATTGGAGGATACAGATCGGACGCACTCCAAGATCCTCTCTAGCACAAAGTAGAGCCCCTTATCTGCTAGCGTAGGGAACTCACAACGATCCAAAAACTCTCCCTTCTCGTTGGCCAATACTGCTCTTACTCGGCTACCTCCGAGGTCTACACCTATAACATATTTATTGCTCATGAATCCTCCTGTGCACTTTAGGATCGAAAATATGATCCAGCGGACATTCTAGCAGGTATTTGCCTGACTGCGCCTTGTTGACATGTGCTACTTTTGTCTTTAGTATCTTTTTGTAATAATTAATCCGTGGAAGAATTCAAAATAACATATAGTTATACCGTGCCCGGAGGTTTATTGTCTTGCCCGAATCATTAGGCATCGTCATCCTTGCTGCTGGTCAGGGCACTAGGATGAAGGGGCACATTCACAAGGTGCTACATACTGTAGCCGGTATCCCCATGATCGAGCATGTGCTTCGTAGCGCCCTCCAGTTAGAACCCTCCAAATTAGTAGTTGTGCTGGGACACAATGCAGACCAGGTAGCTGATGTAATAAAGCGTAATTATCAAGTAGATTTTGTGCTCCAAGATTCCCCTCGAGGCACGGGCGATGCCGTGAGAGTTAGCAGGCCTGCAATGGATGACGTGAAGCATGTAATGGTACTTTATGGAGACACTCCCCTCATCAGGCCCGAGACACTGCGTAGGCTGATCGATCACCACCTTGCTGAAAGCCCAAGAGTTACTATCTTGATTGGTGAGACGCATGATCCCGGTAGGGTACTGATGGATGAGTGGGGTAGAGTAATTGCTGTTGTGGAAGAAAAGCAAGCCACGGAAGAGCAACTCAAGATAAGGGAGCGCAACAGCGGTGTAGCAGTATTTCAAGCAGATTGGATGTGGGAACATCTTGAGAGCCTCCAGCCTTCCCCTGTATCAGGCGAGTACCAACTCACTGATTTGGTAAATATAGCTGTACGAGAGGATATAAATGGACATTGGAGTGCATATACGCCGGAGACGGCTTCTCAAGAGATCTCTGAACCTATGGATACCAAATGGCCTGTGCAGTACGTGAAAGTCGAGGATCCTAGCGAGGCTCTGGGAATCAACAACCGACTGCAACTGGCGATTGCAGAAAAGATTATGAGGCAGCGTATACTCGAGTCTCTCATGCTCTCAGGTGTAACTGTGACTGATCCTGATAGTACATACGTAGATGTGGATGTACAGGTAGGTACAGATGCGATCCTGTTACCAGGAACCCATCTCATTGGTAAGACAAAGGTGGCAAGCGGAGCTGTTGTAGGTCCTTATTCCTACATTAGGGACTCTTATCTAGACGAAAACTGCAAAGTGCAGATGTCGGTTGTAGAAGAGTCCTACGTAGGAGCGGATTCGGACGTTGGTCCGTTCTCGCATCTGAGACCGGGAACCCGGGTAGAAGCTGGCGTCCATATAGGTAACTTTGTAGAGACTAAGAACACGGTGCTCCACGCTGGGGTCAAGTGTGGTCATGTCAGCTACCTTGGGGATGCCGAGGTTGGTGAGGAGGCTAACATCGGCGCAGGAACGATTACTGCTAACTACGATGGTGTGAACAAGAACCCGACAAAGATCGGTAGAAGGGCATTTATAGGTGTCGACACGATGCTCATAGCGCCTGTAAAGGTGGGAGAGAGTGCCAAGACAGGAGCTGGAGCAGTTGTCACCAAGGATGTACCTGCTGGCAAGCTCGTGGTAGGTGTGCCCGCTAGGCAAGTACCTCAACATGCTCGCAAAGACGAGGCTTCAGAAGAACTGGAGGATGAGAAATAGATGAATCGCTTGCGCATCTTTACTGGTAACGCAAACAGGAAGCTGGCCTGCGATATCGCCCGCAACCTCGATATAGAGATCGGAGATGCGCTTGTAACCACCTTCAAAAACGGTGAAACTAGGGTAAGGCTTGAGGAGAATGTCCGAGGGTGTGACGTATTTATAATCCAGAGCACCTCAATGCCTGTGGATCACCATATTATGGAACTCCTGCTGATGATAGATGCTGCTCGTCGGGCATCCGCAAGCAGGATCACCGCAGTCATCCCATACTATGGTTACGCCAAGCAAGAGAAGAAGACCACTGGTCGCGAGCCTATATCCGCTAAGTTAGTGGCTAACATCATTATGCAGGCTGGAGCGGATAGAGTTCTGGCAGTAGATCTGCATGCGCCTGCAATAGAGGGTTTCTTCGATATTCCAGTGGATCACTTGCGTGCTGCTCCGTTGCTGGTCGACTATTACAAGAGGAATCCCCTCCCAGATGCTGTAGTGGTGTCTCCAGATCCTGGTGGAGTGCTGAGGGCTAATGATTTCAGGTTCAGGCTTGGTGTGCCACTAGCAATAATTGCTAAGCAACGTCCTAGGCCCGACACCGCCGAAGTGCTAGATATGGTGGGGGATGTTCAGGGCAAGAACGCCATTATAGTGGACGATTTAATCGGTACTGGTGGTACCTTGGCAAAGGCTGCCGATATGCTACTCTCAAGGGGTGCCAAGTCAGTGCATGCAGTTGCCACCCATGCTGCCTTTGTGGGATCGCCGGCTGCCGAGGAGGTCAAGAAGATTCTTGAAGGTAATGCTATAGAGAAGATAGTTGTGACTGATACTATATATATTCCCCCTGAGGAAGTTGATTCCAAGATCGAGATAGTATCGGTAGCATCTCTGCTGGCAGAGGCTATAATGAGGATCCATAAAGATCTCTCTGTCAGTGAGCTGTTTCGATAACGCTACTAGGAAGGTCTTAACCGATGTTTACTATACCCCAAGAGGATGAACCTCCCTCAAGTACCTACCTAAACCTCCATCTTTCATATACCTGTCTCCCGGAGAAAGCAAAGTGAGTGGCTCATTATGGCTTTCTGGCCTAGTGGGTGTATGTTTGTTCTGCCTACTTGTG
>JBHORE010000169.1:0-2925 GCA_042408415.1 Thermobaculum sp. | reverse complement strand
AGTGCACACCCTGCCCAGGATCATGAAGGTGGCTGTGCGCCTCTCCCAGCAGTCCCCTATGTTGGGACAGTGCGCCTCCTCGCACACCGTGTGCAAACCCAACCCCCTCATCAACCCCTTGAGCTCCTGGTAGTTGGGACCGCTGGGTATCTTGGCCTTGATCCAGCTGGGCTTGGGCAGCTCATAGGCAGGACTACCATCGCTCATGTGCTCTACGTCCGGCTTCATGCTAAACCTCCACTATCTGTAGCCAATCCCTGATTTGTCAGGGTCGAATGTTTCCAATTTCCTTTTTACGCTTTGCAGGAACCTAGCTGCCTGTAGGCCATCTAGGATTCTGTGATCGAATGATAGGCACATATACATCATGGAACGTATTGCTATAGCGTCGTTAATGACTACTGGACGCTTGATTATGGCCTCCATGGTCAGTATAGCAGCCTGAGGCTGCACTATAATTGGAGTCGATATTATCGTGCCAAATGTCCCAGGGTTGTTTACGGTGAACGTACCACCCTGGACGTCCTCGGGAGATAGTTTACCTGCCCTAGCTTTATTAGACAACTCGTAGATAGTCCTTGCTAGACCAATGATATTTCTCTCGTCAGCTTGCTTGATCACCGGTACTAGCAGACCATCTTCTAAAGCCACAGCTATGCCTATGTTTATCTGCTTGTGTAGTACTATGCCCTCGTTGCTCCAGGAAGAGTTGAGTATTGGATGCTCTCTTAGGCTTTGTGCCACGGCAGACACAACAAAGGGTAAATAAGTTATAGGTATGCCTTCGTGTTTTTGGAAAGCGTCTTTAATACTTTCTCTATATCGTACGATGTTGGTCATATCTACCTCTATGACTGCCGTGACATGCGGGGCCGTATAGACGCTTTGTACCATGTGATCAGCTATAGCTCGCCTCATGTGAGTCAGGGGTACAATCTCATCCCCTGGAAGCATATGCAATGGTTTGAATGCAGTCTCCTGAGGCCTGTAAGCTACGGCCTTAGCGGCTTCAGGTTCATGCGTCTTGATGCTTTCCAGGGTATTTATATAGGACTCGACATCTTTCTTAGTAACCCTGCCCCCTAATCCAGATCCCTTGATCTTTGAAAGATCAAGCTTATATTCCTCAGCAAGCCTTCTTACAGCTGGAGAATACCTATGAGGCTTACCCTTCTCCCTACTTAGATGAGCAGTCAGGGTATCCTGCTGTTGGGGCAATTCGTCAGGCTCAGAGCGAATGCTAGCTGCAGCTGCTTCTGGCTTCGTTTCGGATATGATTTCTACTTCGGCTATCTCTGTGCCTACTGGCACAGTTTGACCCTCAGGAACCAATATCTTGACTATTTTGCCTGTGATTGGCGAGGGGTAATCAGCGCTGACCTTGTCAGTAATAACCTCAAGAAGGGGTTCATACTCCTGAACGGTTTCACCCTCCTTCTTGAACCACTTACCGATAGTACCTTCTACGACGCTTTCCCCTAGCTGTGGCATGGTGATACGCATACTGACTCCTCATATATAGGCAAGCTAGTGGTTTAGTACTTGGCAAGGTTACGAATAGCCTCCGCTATTTTATAGGTGTTTGGTAAGAATGCTTCTTCGAGGGTGCTAGCAAACGGAATAGCAGGCACATCTGGTCCTGCTAAGCGGGTGATGGGGCCGTCCATATACTCGAATCCTTCTGAAGCTATAATTGCCGCTATCTCGGCCCCGAAACCACCAGTAATGTTATCTTCGTGGACTATAAGAGCCTTACCTGTCTTGGCTACAGAGTTCAAGATAGTCTCTTTATCCAGAGGGGATAAAGTCCTCAGATCGACCACCTCTGCTTCTATGCCCTCGTTCGAGAGTAGGTTAGCAGCTTCCAGTGATTGATGAACCATGAGCCCGTATGCAAATACGCTCACGTCATTCCCTTGACGCACGATTTTTGCTTTGCCTATAGGCACTTTGAATCGATCCCCCTCAGGTACCTCTCCCTTTATCAACCTGTAGGTCTTTTTGTGTTCTAGAAATAACACGGGATCTGGGTCATCTATTGAGCTACGGAGCAATCCTGCTACGTCGTATGGAGTGCTTGGAGCAACGACTTTTAGACCTGGAACATGAGTGAAAAAGGACTCTACGCTCTGAGAATGATAGAGTGCTCCGTGAATACCCCCACCCCAAGGGCAACGTATAACCATCTGTACATTCCATGCGCCATTAGATCTGTAACGTATGCGAGCAGCTTCGTTTACTATCTGATCAAAAGCTGGGTGTATGAAGTCTGCGAACTGTATTTCCGGAATGGGGAGTAAACCATTTAGGGCTGCTCCAATTGCCGTACCTATGATGGCCGATTCTGCCAGGGGGGTATCGATCACTCGCCATTCCCCAAACCTTTCTTGTAAGCCTTTCGTGGCTCCGAATACTCCACCAGCCAGACCGACATCTTCACCAAGGATTATGATTCTTTCATCACGCTCCATCTCCTCAAACAAGGTGTCTCTAATAGTCTGTATGACGGTTTTGGTCGCCATTCATTTTGCCTCCTCAGCAAACACATGTCTAAGTAGTGATGATGGAGATGGAGGGGAGGCTTGCTCTGCAAATCTAGTAGCATCGTCTACGATCGACAACGCCTCGCTCTTTACCTGACTTTCGAATTCTTCGGACCATATGCCCTGGGCCTGCATATAGGTTCGTAGCCTTTCGATAGGTCCCTTTCTCTTCCATTCCTCAACTTCTACCTTGGTTCTGTATCGGCTCTCATCATCATCTGAGGAATGGGGTACTATCCTATAAGTTTTACATTCTATAAGTGTCGGACCTTCACCAGCTCTTGCTCTTTCAACAGCAGCCTTCATGGCTTTGTATACATCCAAGACGTCATTGCCGTCAGTTACTACCCCTGGAAAGCCATACGCACAGGCTTTGTCTGCC
>JBHORE010000161.1:0-4156 GCA_042408415.1 Thermobaculum sp. | reverse complement strand
AGCAGCCTCGGCCGAGCCCGACCTCACGTCACCAGCTATCTCCCCGTAGAGATCGTCTACCACCTGGAGGAATCCCCAGGCATCCTGGTACTCCTCGAGGTTGGCTATCTTCTTCCCTTGTACGGCCTCACCGTACTCATGCTCCACGGCCTCCAGCAGGTCACGTAGTACCTCTCCCCTGAACTTGGAATCGTTCCAGTCCTCGCCAGCGACCGCGCTCATGGCGTCCTGCAGGACCTTGCGGGCGTCCTGCAGCCTGGCGTCCACCTGGCTGGAGCGCTCGTTCACGGCCTGCTGGTACGCGTCCAGAGCCCGGCGTACCCCCTGATCCACGCCCGCCTCCTCCAAGGCGCCCTTGACCGCGTCCCAGTATTCACCCACCGGGTGCCCAGCATGGGTGCCCGCCATGGCCCAGTTGCCGGCATCTGCGTTGGCGGCGCTGGCCTCTAGGTGCCCCCACATCTGCGCAAGCTGGCTCACCACACGCACGGTCTCGTCGCCCGAGGATGATTCGCTCTCAGAGCCATGCTCCGAGTGAGGAGTTTCAACCACCCCTACCGTAGGGGTGGGAGAGGACTCCGCCTCCATCGCGGGCGAAGGCGATGGCGAGGAAGCTCCTAAGGAAACCGTGGGCGTGCTGCTCTCGTTGGCGCCACAGGCTGCCATCAGCAAGCCCGCCATCGAGATAGCCAACAGACGTCGAGTTAATAACCTGATAGATGGTCCGACCACTGCATGTACCTCCTTCCGAGATGTTGTTCAGCGTGTATCGATAAAAGACCTGTTTTAGGGCGGACCATCTATTTATGTTCAGAACATCCAAATCTAAACATTAGTCCGCCCTAATGATAGAGCTTAACTGTCCATCTGTCAAACCTCCTCTCGCCTGTAGCTCCTGTGCTAGGACCGCGTCAGCATCGCTACGTCAAGCCCTGGTGCGGGGTTGCAGAGACCCAGAGGCAGGCAGTAGGGGAGCCCGCTCTCTGGGTCAACAAGGATCCTGGCCTCGACCCCGAACACCTCCCGCAGCATCTCGGGAGTGATCACCTCCGCCGGGCTTCCCACAGAGAACACCCTGCCCTGCGACATCACCACCAGCCTGTGCGCGTACCTGGCCGCCTGGTTGAGGTCGTGCAGCACCATAACTATCGTCCTGCCATCCTCCTTGTTTAGCCTGACGAGAAGCTCCAGCACCTCCAGCTGGTGTGCCATATCCAAGAACGTAGTGGGCTCGTCCAGCAACAGCACCTCGGTCTCCTGTGCCAAGGTCATAGCTATCCAGGCTCTCTGGCGCTGACCTCCGGAGAGCTCGTCGACGGGCCTGTCGGCCATCGCCTTCATGCCCGTGATATCCAGGGCCCTGTCGACGGCCTCCTCGTCTTTGGGGCTCCACTGCTGCAGCCAGCCTTGATGCGGGAACCTCCCTTGGGCTACCAGCTCGCGCACGGTCATGCCATCAGGAGCAACGGGCGTTTGGGGAAGCAAACCAAGTCTCCTTGCGAGCGCTTTGGTAGGCATGCGCTGGATGGCAGCACCATCCAAGTACACGGTGCCAGCCCTCGGTCTAAGCACGCGGGTCATGCCCTTCAACAAGGTTGACTTACCACAGCCGTTGGGGCCCACCAAGGCGGTGATCTCACCCCCATGCACGAGTAAGTCGAGCCCCAACACTATATCCACCTTGTCGTAGCCTAGACGCAAGCCTTCAGCATGCAGCTCCCTCATAACACGCTTCCCTCCTTTGTGCCTCTATAGAGCAAGTACATGAGAAACGGCGCCCCTACGGCCGCCGTGACCACACCCACCGGTAATTCTGTAGGCGCGAACACCGTTCTGCCCAGCAGGTCAGACAGCACCATTATCAAGGCGCCAGAGACACCGGCCACCGGCAACAGTCCCTGGTGGGAGTTACCCACCAACCTGCGCGCGACATGAGGCGCCATCAAGCCCACGAAGCCCACCGTGCCAGCCACAGCCACCGAGGCAGCTGCCAGGGCAGCAGACATGAACACTAGCAGACCCCTATCGAGCTCCACCTTGCTCCCCAGACCCTTAGCTACGTCCTCACCCAACATCAACAGATCCATCCTGGAGGCCATGAGCTGTACAGCAGGCAGGAGCAGCAACCAAGGGAGTATGGCCCGTAGGTCCTCCCAGGTGCGGCCGTTCAGGCTGCCCGCTAGCCACACCATGGCCTGGCTTACCTGGTCTATGTTCCCGAAAGTGACCATCAGGCTAGTGAGGGCGCTTAGGACAGAAGTCAAACCTATGCCCACCAGCACAAACCTAAGGGGAGAGTCCCCTCCCCTCCAGGCAAGGACGTAGATGGCAGCTGCCACCAAGCCAGCTCCCACCAAGGCCCCCACAGGCACCCAAGATACCGACACCGTTGGCACTAGCACGATGAGCGTGACGGCAGCAAAAGATGCCCCCGCCGTCACGCCGGTGATCTCAGGGGAGGCCAACGAATTGCGGGTGACACCCTGCATAATCGCCCCTGAGATTCCTAGCGCCAGCCCCACCGCGCACGCTACCAACACCCTGGGTAGCCTGAGGGAGTTCACGATGAACGCATGCTGAGGATCGCCGGTGTCCATGTGCAGCAAGGTCCTGAGCACATCGAGGGGCAATACGGAGTACTCGCCCATCCCAAGATTCAATATCACGCCGGCAAGGGTAGCCAGGGAGAGCAAGAGCAGTACCAGAGGCACGCGTCTATCCACCCTGAAAGATACCGCTGGGAAGCTTGTTCTTATAACTAACCATTGGCGGCTCATCGCCTAACCCTCCAGCGCACCAGGTACACGAAGCAGGGCCCGCCGATGATCGCAGTCATCACTCCCACGGGCACCTCTTGGGGACGCAACGCCATCCTGGCGGCCACGTCGGCCATGAGGAGGAAGATCCCCCCAGCCACCGCGCAGTAGGGCAGTACCCAGCGATAGTCCACACCCACGAAGAAGCGCACCGCGTGCGGGATAACCAGCCCGACGAAGCCTATCGGCCCGGCCACGGCAACGGCTCCCCCGGCGAGCAACACCACTGCCACCGTCGACAGCACCTTCACCCAGCCAGTACGCAACCCAAGGCCACGCGCCACCTCCTCGCCCAGGGAGAGCGTCGTGATCTGCCCTCCAAGCATCAACGCCAACACCAGCCCAGCTAGAAGATAAGGCAGAGACTGTAGCAGCAGACTCAGGTCCCTGCCAGCTACCGATCCCGCGAGCCAAAAGCGCACCTGCTCGAGCGTGCGCTGGTCCAACACAAGTACCGCTGTGGTGAGCGAGGTAAGCAAGGCGGAGAGCGCCGCCCCCGCCAGGGTCAGGCGGAGCGGTGTGGGCGCTCCCCTACCGAGTGATCCCAGCAAGTACACCAGCAACGCGGCCAACAACCCTCCAGCCAGGGCGAACCAGGCATATACTACTAGGGAGGACACGCCCAGCAGATACACCGCGATCACCACGCCAAAAGCGGCCCCCGCATTGATGCCCAGTATATCCGTGGAAGCCAATGGATTGCGGGTAATGCCCTGCATGATAGCTCCAGCCACAGCCAAGGCGGCACCCACGAGCGTGGCCACCAACGCTCTGGGCACCCGCAATGTACGGATGATCAGGTGCTCAGTGGAATCATTGGGATGTGCCAAAGCGGCCAACACCTCGCCCGGGGCTATATCTGCGGCACCGAACATCACGCTCACGAAGATAGCCACCACCAGCAGAAGAGCTCCCAACAGCAACCCCAACAGAAGCACGCCCCTGGTGCGCTCGATGTGAAGCGCTCGGCGCACGTTCAACGCGATCACGCTAGAGCCTCCGAGGAAAGATCCGCAAGCATCCTGCGCTCCCGCTCATCCTCCGGCAACAAGGGGCATGTCGAGCAGTGCCTGCCACCAGGCAATTTGTAGTGCAGGCAACAAGTAGTTCTAAGGAGGAACGGCTGTCCGCGGCCATCGCGCTCCAGATAAACGAACTCCGGCACACGGCGCCAGGGTACACCAGGGGCACCGAGCAGCTTCTGCCCCTCCTGAAGGGACGTATCCAGCGTGCTCGTGACGCGTCCCACCCACACGCACACATCTCCCCAACGGTCGGCAAGCATACCCCACAGCGTCCGCTCTCTAAAGGGAGAAACATCTGCCAGCCCGGACACCACC
>JBHORE010000160.1:0-2925 GCA_042408415.1 Thermobaculum sp. | reverse complement strand
TCCTGATCCGTTATCGACATCCCTTAGGAAGAAGATAGCGGAATATGCAGGCGTATCTACTGAACAGGTGTTGGTAGGTGCGGGGGCTGACGAGATCATAGAGCTACTGATCCGCCTGTTCGTTGGGACGGGAGAAGCTGTAGTGGATTGTCAGCCTACGTTCAGCATGTATTCGTTATTTACTCTACAGAATGCTGGCGAGGTCATAGATGTTCCTAGGGGTGACGATTGGAATATTGACTTGCAGGCCATACTCAAGGTTCTAGCGGCTTGGCCGGTAAAACTAATATTTATTTGTTCGCCCAACAACCCTACTGGTAACCTCGTATCAGAACAGGATGTTGTGCGCCTGCTGGATACTGGCATCCCCGTGGTAATAGACGAAGCTTATTATGAGTTTGCTGGTAAAACTTTCGTGGGATTGTTGCCTAAGTATCCTAACCTGTTCATAGTAAGGACGTTCAGTAAGCTTGCGGGCCTTGCTGGTTTAAGAGTGGGATATCTATTAGCGTCCGAGATCATGATCAACGAGTTGCTGAAAATCAAACAGCCATATAATGTTACAGTTGCAGGGCAAGCTGCTGCTCTAGCTTCCCTACAAGACATTGACAGACTACAGGACAACGTGCGGAGGCTGGTAGAGGAAAGGGAGCGCATGTTCACTAAGCTCAGGGGACAAGGTGTACTTCTGCCTTACCCTTCCAAAGCTAACTTCCTCCTGTGTAGGGTCAATGGGGATGCAAAGCTTGTGAGAGAAGAGCTCGCAAAGAGGGGTGTTTTTGTGCGACACTTCTCCAAGCCTAGAATACAGGATTGCCTACGCGTATCCGTTGGTTTGCCTGAACATACCGATCGTTTGATTGAAGCCTTGGATGATATCAAGAACTCTGTGTTGATAGGATAAATCATGATAGCGAGCAGGACCGGCAGCTTTCATAGAAAAACTCTTGAAACTGATATAAGGGTCGAGTTGACTCTTGATGGGGAAGGACGTGCCGAGGTAGATACAGGAATCCCCTTCCTAGATCATATGTTGATCTCACTCGCTCGCCACTCTGGTATGAATGTTTTGGTACAGGCCAAAGGTGATCTGCATATAGACGATCATCATACTACCGAGGATGTTGCATTGGTTATGGGCAGAGCTTTCAGGGCAGCTGTGGGCGATCGAGTTGGTATAGCTAGGTTTGGTTATGCCTACGCTCCCATGGATGACTCATTGGCTCGGGCGGTAATTGATATATGTGGGAGACCTTACTCAGTGTACAAGGCTTCTGGTCTGGAATCTCATGTAGGTAAATTTCAGACCTACCTAGTGGGGCATTTCTTTAGATCTTTTGCACAGGAAGCTGGTGTTACCCTGCATGTAGAGCTGCTGTATGGACATGATCCTCATCAATCCATAGAGGCTATGTTCAAGGCTCTTGCCCTTGCTATTCGTCAGGCTATTACCATACACGGTAGTGATGTTCCGTCTACTAAGGGAGCTCTGGATTAAGCCTTATGAAAGATTCATCGCCTTTAATAGCAATAGTTGATTATGGAGCAGGCAACCTGCATAGTGTAACAAGGGCGGTAGAGAAAGCAGGGGGTATCCCTCTTATAACTGACGACCCTGAAGATCTAACAAAAGCGGATGGCATAATACTGCCTGGCGTCGGGTCCGCTAAATCCGCTATGGATTTTCTAGTGGAGAAGCACATTGATCAAGAGATCCTTAATCAGGTAGATCGAGGCAAACCACTGTTTGGTATATGTCTTGGTATGCAGCTGTTGTTTGGAGAAAACGAAGAGGGTCCTACTAAGGGATTAGGCATACTCTCGGGAGATGTGGTTTTTCTTCGTGGACGTGCTAAGGTACCTCACATGGGTTGGAACAGCTTGAACCTAATACGTTCTAATCCTCTGCTAGAGGGCGTTGAGGAAGGCTCGTATGTATATTTTGTACATTCGTATCATGTAATAACTGATCAGGAGCAATTTGTAATAACTACTACCGATTATGATGGACAGATAGTATCCACTGTAGCTGGGAATAATGTCTTTGGTACTCAGTTCCATCCAGAGAAGAGCGGCGATATCGGGATTCGTATGTACGAAAACTTCATACGGATTGTCAAAGGGGAGGTAACTCCTGCATGATCATAATCCCGGCAATAGATATCCTAGAAGGTAAGCTGGTAAGACTTACCCAAGGTGATTACTCCAGAAAAAAGATTTACTCCTACGATCCTGTTATCGTCGCGCGAAAGTGGAAGGCTATCGGAGCGCAATGGTTGCATGTTGTGGATCTAGATGGCGCCCGACAGGGACATCCTGTGAACATGGATGTGATCGAGGCTATAATCACGGAGTTTGGCCCCCAGGTGCAGGTGGGAGGAGGACTGAGGACACTGGAGGATATCCGCAGTGTTGTGGAGATGGGAGCTGGCAGGGTAGTGCTAGGTACCTCAGCCGTAAAAGACCCTGAATTTCTTAGGACAGTTTGTGCTGAATATCCTGATATGGTCGTGGCAGCTCTAGATGCCCGCAATGGTGTTGTTGCGGTCGATGGTTGGACTAAGTCCTCAGGATTGGATGTCCTAGAAGTAGCAAATTTGGTAGAAGATGCAGGTGTTGGCTATATTCTCTTCACTGCTATCGAGACCGATGGCACAATGACGGGTCCTGATATCCCTGCTGTGCAGAGATTGGTGAGCCATGTTTCTGTGCCAGTTATAGCAAGTGGAGGGATAAGTGAACTAGGAGATCTCGAGGAACTTAGCAAAGCTGGAGTCTATGCTGTAATAGTTGGTAAGGCTTTGTATGAGGGCAGGCTCCCTGAGGAAGTCATAACCAAGTATTCTGTGACTAGGGACTATAGGGGGTAACCGCGGTCATGATCACGAAGAGAGTGATACCCTGTATGGATGTGAAAGATGGTAA
>JBHORE010000158.1:0-9568 GCA_042408415.1 Thermobaculum sp. | reverse complement strand
CCCTGCCTGTACATGTTGCGTGGGTACCACTCGTTGCCGAAGGCCGGCACGCTGTAGACCCCCCAGTGGATGAATATGCCGAACTTGGCATCCAGGTACCACTTGGGCACCTCCCACCGCGCCAACGATTCCCAACTCGCCTCGTACCTGTTGACCCCAGGCATCTACGATCCCTTGCCTTGGAGGACTTGGTTGAAGTAGGGAGAGGGGTCGATGGGACGGAGCCCGGCCTCGATCTGCTCCCTGTAGGGCTCCAGGAAGGGGGGCAGGGATAGCTTTTCGCCCAGGTGGTCGAGGTCCTCGTCCGCTGCAAAGCCGGGGCCATCGGTAGCGATCTCAAACAGCACCCCCTCCGGCTCCCGGAAGTAGATGGACTTGAAGTAGAAGCGGTCGATGATCGGGGTCACCCCTAGACCCTCGCTGGCCACTCTGTTGCGCCATCGGCGATGCTCCTCGTCGTTGGGCGTGCGGAACGCCACGTGGTGCACCCCACCGATGCCGAGCCTCCCGCTGGGCATCTCCGGTCGCTCCTCCACATGCACCTCGGCACCGGGGCCTCCTGGCCCGGTCTCGTACACGTACACCTTGCGGGACGGCGCCTCCGGCAGGGTGTACTCGCCCTTCTTCCGGAACCCCATGATATCCACCAGGGTCCTCTCGGTGGGCAGCAGGCTGTCGACCGTGAGGGCCACGGAGTGCACCCCCTTGATCGCCCGCTCTGGGGGCACCCGGCTCTCGCGCCACGGGATCCCTCCAGGCAGCCCCCCGTCCTCGACCAGCTCCAGGTGCTGCCCCTCCGGATCCTTGAAGGGTAGCACGCATACGCCATCCCTCTCCTCCAGCTTGCCGGGTTGGATGCCGAAGCCCCTCAGCCAGTCCGCCCACCACTCCAGCGCCTCGCGATCGTGCACTCTCAGCCGGATCGCTGTGATCATGCCGGTCCCTGGCACGTTGGGGCCGATGTGCGGCCAGTCGAAGAAGGTGATCTCCGTACCAGGCCTTCCCTCGGCATCAGCGTAGAAGAGGTGGTAGGCCGAGACGTCGTCCTGGTTGACGGTCTTTTTGACCAGCCGCATGCCGAGCACCTTGGTGTAGAACGCGACGTTCATCGAGGCGTTGCCCGTTACAGCTGTCACGTGGTGCAATCCTTCCAGCTCCATCTCTACCTCCCCTTACGACTTTAGTCACACTCTCATCAGCAAGACTCCTTCCAACGCTACCCCAGCTGCAACAGTTACAAGCTTATGTTAGCCTGCATTGTAGGTGGCTCGTTCGTGCTGGCGGGGCTCCGCTTGTCATTTAAAGACGGTTATTAGCAGGTTTTGCCGCCCCAGCACTACTTTCTCTGTTCAACGTAACTTTGTAACTCTTGGAGCGTTTGTTTAGTGGGAGGTGTGTATGCTTAATCGTCTGGTGATATTTGCGCTAGCGATTATGCTTGTAGGCTGTGGCGGCGGTCGAGTTGCGAGATCCATGGTAGCTTCCTCTACCCTGGCGGTGGCACAAAGACCTAAAACCCTCATGCGTGGCCTGGAGGAGAACTCTGCGGGCACGGCCTCTCCACAAGGCCGGGGAGATGTCTCTGAGCGATCTGTGGTAAGGGAGCCTGGGGTGTCGACCCATAGCAAATTTAGGCCGAGGTCCATCACTCTGCCCGTGCTGATGTACCATGGTTTCACCTCGCCCGCTGGCGAATACGAGGTCCCTATTCCCGTGTTTCGCAGGCAGTTGAACTGGCTGAAGTCTCATGGCTACCACACAGTGACGCTACCCCAAGTCTACGACTACATGTTCAAAGGGGGCGGACTGCCCAGCAAGCCGTTACTCATCACGATGGACGATGGACGCCTAAGCCAACTGGCGGCCCTCAGGGAACTACGCAAGCGTGGTATGACCGCAGTGCTGTTCGTGATGGGCGGCGGCAACCAGCTCGACTGGCAGCAGCTTCGCAAGATCAAGTCCTGGGGGTTCGAGATCGAGTCCCACACAATGACGCATCCTCTGGATCCGCCTATGACCAAGCTATCGAACTCCCGACTTTGGTACGAGCTGTATACCTCGCGCAAGGTATTGCGTGAGAAGCTGGGGGTGAGCGCTCGCTACCTGGCCTATCCCGGAGGCTCCTACGATGCCCGCGTGGTGCGGCTAGTGCGCAGGGCGGGCTACCAGGGTGCGCTGGGCGCCTGGGGAGGTGGACTTTGGACGCCCTCCCAGCGCTTCTCGGAGCCCCGGATGCTGGTAAGGGGAGATATATCCATCGGGGGGTTCGCTAGGCTGGTGCAGAGCATGACCTCCAATAGGTAGGAGCTCCTAGCCTCCTGCACTCTGTGAGGTGTTGTGCGTGTGGGCAAGTGTCGCCTCCTCTCGCGCGTGTTCACTGGGACCAGGCCTGGGGAGTGCGACTTGCGATCGGAGAAGGCTTTGTCCACACCCTGGTAGCAACCTGGAGCAAGATGAAGCGAGAGGAGGAATTATGTCCCTCCTCTCGCTTTGGTGGAGCTAGTCAGGGATCGTGTCGGTGGCCAGGATGCTTGCCGTCTCGTAACGATCGGGCTCGCTATGCAGCTCGTGGATGTATTTCCCACCGCGGAACAGCGAGAATACTGCGGCTGCCAGAGAGATTAGGGCGCAGATGGTGAAGGCCACCACCACGCCGTGCATGAAGGCTCCGGAGATCATGTTTGGGAAGAACTCCTTGCCTAGCACCTTTGCTCTGTTGGTCATCGAGAGCCCGTCGAGCACCTCCTTGGGCAGGAGGGTCTCCATGGGGTTATAGCCGAGGAAGGCTGCGAACAGCGCGCCGGTGGGCGGCAGGTGAGATATGGCCTCGGCCACCCTGGCGGGCACGCCCACGGAGGTGAGGCCGCCGTAGAGAGCTGCAGGCAGCTTGGAGGCTAGACCAGCGGTAACCAGCGAGAAGATCAGCGTGATCGAGAGCGTGTTGCCCGTGTTCTGGAACGTAGCACGCATGCCGCTGGCTACACCCCTGTACTCGGGAGGTACTGAGTTCATGATGGATGCTGTGTTGGGCGCGGAGAACATGCCCATACCTAGCCCTAGCAGCAGTATGAGGAAGGCGAATATCGGATAGCTGAAGTTGGCAGGCAGAAGAGTAAGCCCAACGAACCCCACGGCTGTGAGGATCATACCCATTGTGGTGAATAGGCGTGAGCCGTAGTGGTCGGAAAGGTAGCCGCTGAGCGGTCCCATGAGTAGGAAGCCTATAGATAGCGGCAGCATGTATATGCCTGCCCAAAGAGGTGTCTTCTCGAAGCTGTAGCCATGCAAGGGTAGCCAGATGCCCTGCAGCCAGATGATCAGCATGAACTGCAAGCCACCCCTGGCCACGGAGGCTAGGAAGCCGGCGATGTTGCCCATGGTGAACATCCGTATGCCAAAGAGGTGTATTTGGAACATGGGATCTGATACCCGCAACTCAACAATTACGAAGGCCACAAGCAGTAGCGTCCCAAGCGTCAAGCCCCCGAGGACCCATGGGTTGTTCCAGCCCATGTTGGAGTTGCCATAGGGCATGATGGCATAGGTAAGAGCAACCAGCATGATCGTCAGGCCTGCGGCAAACAAAAGGTTGCCAGGAATATCTAGCTTCTGTTCCCCACGACGCCTTGAGGTCTCGTGTAGCATCAGGTACGCCCAAATGGTGCCCAACAGCCCTATGGGGACGCTAACTAGGAACACTGCCCTCCAGTTGATGGCGGCAAGCAGGCCACCCAGGATAAGCCCTATGAATCCGCCCCCGATGCTCGCTATCTGATTGACGCCCATCGCCATGCCCCGCTCGTGTGGTGGAAAGGCATCGGTGAGGATGGCCGTGGAGTTAGAGAAAAGGAACGCACCACCCACACCCTGTATGAGCCTGTAGACGATCATCTGGGTGGCAGCGAAGTTGCCGCTGCCTTGGATGAAGGTCAGCAGGATGGAGCCGAGAGTGAAGATAGCGAAACCCAAGTTGTACAGGCGCACCCTCCCAAACATGTCGGAGATACGGCCGCAAGTCACCAGTAGCACGGCCGTGACCACCATGTAGCCCATGAGGGACCATAGCAGGAAGGTGGTCTCGCCCGGTGCCAGGGGGTTGATCCCCATCCCCCTGAAGATGCCTGGCAGCGCTATGAGCACGATGCTGCCGTTGAGCGCTGCCATTAGTATACCTAGCGTGGTGTTGGACAAAGCTATCCACTTGTAGTCGATGTGTGCCAACCTTCTACGCTGAGCTGTAGCTTGTGCCATCTGCACCCTCCGTTTCATCTTGCAACTGATATGTACTCTCTTGGGGAAGCACGTTGGTCAGCCTCTCGAGCAGAGCTGCCAGCTGCTCCTGCTCCTCGGGGCGAAGGGCTAGTATAGCCCTACCTGGACGGCTATCGCGGAGCAGGCTCTTGTCCTCCAGCGCCTGCCTGCCCAACTCGGTCAGCTCAAGGATGGTTGATCGCCTGTCATGTGTGCACCCGACGGCGAATTAGCCCCCTCTGCTCTAACCTGTCGACTAGACCGGTCGCGGTGGAGCGTGCTATGCCCAACTCTTGCGCCCAGCTGCTTATGGATAACGGCCCAAGGTCGCGTACCAGGCGCAGCGCCCTTAGGTCAAATAGCCTGATACCGTACTTTGCAAGCAGCGCCAGCTGTACGGGTTCGGCAAAGATCACTGCCCTTAGGTACGCCCTCAACGCTCTCTCAGCCCCTTCGGTCCAGTCCGTCAGCGCTCCCCTCCGTTACAAATATTTGGTGATACCTAAATATTCGCACTCTCGTATTATATGCCAATGTGTAGCGTTAGGCAAGGGATTTGTGCGTTTATTTGCGGTTTCGTGCGTGTGTTTGCGTGTATTGCCGTGTGCTAGGCGTGGTTGTGAGGATTGATCCTTTTGGTGCAAAGAGGCTTTACGGGTGTCTAGGGCAGTCGGTGTATCGGACGCGCTAGATTGTTGTACAGACCACTTCGATATCGGTTGGTGTCACCCTATGTGTGCCGTCGTGGTCATAAGTCGCTTTGGGGGAACCCCCGACCGTGGGGCGTGTACCTGTAGACGTCGTATGTCAGCTACCCCAGGGATGCATCCTGGGGTTCCCAGCGCTGCAAGGGTTTGGTGGAGGATGTCGTGCGGCATGAGGGCCTTGAGGAGCATCCACGAGCTAGATGGTCTTGTTCTAGCCAGGGCATCAACACGCTCCTCGAGTCTTTCTACCGATAGCGGGGAGTGATATGCTAAGATCAGCACGACGTGGAGGGGTAACATGCAGGAATTGTTGGCCGAGCTCTGGGGACCTGGAGGGCTTTCGAGCCTGCCCGGTGGAATCTTGCTGGACGATGGCACCGTTTTGGACTCGACGACGGCTGAGTTGGTGGATTCGCACACGCAAGCATTGCCGGATGGTCGCCTTACTCACACATTGGTCTTGGAGCATGCGCGCTGGGGTTTGCGTACGGTACACCACGTGGTGTGCTATCCAGGCACTAGACTCGTGGATCAGTGGCAGGTGGTACGCAACTTGGGCCAGAGACCACTTGGCCTGCGTAGAGTGGAATCCTTCCGTGTACTCCTGCCTGCTGATGACTACGAAGCTATGTATTTTCGCGGTGGGTGGGGTATGGAGTTCGAGCCAGTGCGCGGACCCTTGACGAGAGAGCTCGTGCTTGAGAACTCCAGTGGTCGTTCGTCCAACAGCCTACATCCCTGGATCGCGCTGTTGGGGCAGGGTGGGCGCGTGGTGTCCGCCTCCGTTGCCTGGTCTGGTAACTGGGTGCTCAGGCTTCAGGATGGCGCTGGGGGGTGGATCCTAAGCGGTGGCCTGTACGATCTCGACCCACCGTTCGAACTATCGCCAGGGGCTGAGCTGGTGGCACCTCCCGTAGTGGTGGCGCTTGGCGAGGGTGATGGTATAGACGCTGTGTCCATCCAGTATGGGAGCGTAGGGCGTCGCTTCTGGTATCCTCGTAACGATCTTGCAGCATCACTACCTGTGGAATGGAACCATTGGTGGCCTTATGAAGACCGTCAAATCAACGAGGAGGTGTTCAAGCGCAACGTCGATATCGCGGCCCAGATGGGAGTGGAGGTGTGCACCCTGGATGCTGGCTGGTTCGGTCCCGACGACCCATCGACTCACTGGTACGACTATCGAGGAGACTGGCATCTGGTCAATCGGACACGCTTCCCAAACGGCCTAAGGGCGCTGGCGGACTACGTGCACTCTCAGGGCATGAAGTTCGGCATCTGGTGCGAGATCGAGGCCGTTGGAGAGAGGGCCGAGCTGGTCCATAGGCGACCGGAGTTACTGGCTACTAGGGAAGGTAGATTCCTTGGCTATGTCTGCTTTGGTTGTCCACAGTCCAGGGAATGGGCACTAGAGATATTGGACAGCCTGGTACGGGAGCACGGGGCCGACTGGATCAAGCTGGACTTCAACCTTGATCCCGGACTGGGATGTGATCGCACTGATCATGGACACGGTGCAGGCGATGGTCTGTACGCCCACTACAGGGGCTACTACAGGGTGCTAGACGAGCTGAGGCAGCTGCACCCACATGTACTGCTGGAAGGCTGCTCCTCTGGAGGCCTCCGTATTGATCTTGGCCTTTTGAGGCATCTGCACGCGGTTTTCCTGAGCGATCCCGACTGGCCCGAACACGATCTGCAGCTCTTCTGGGGCGCGACGACCATGCTCCACCCCAGTGTCTGCCTCCATTGGGGTTGGTCAGAGTGGATCACCGAACATCGCCGACAGACTTTTAACCCGCGTGACCCTGCTTTGCAGCCTCACCAACTGGACTACGCCTTCGGGGTTGGCATGCTGGGGATGTTCGGTTTATCCCATCGCTTGCCCGATCTGCCCGTGTGGGTCCGCGAGCGTGTCGCCGCATTGATACAGCTCTATAAGGAACACCTCCGAAGGTTCATAGCGGCGGGGGATGTCTATCATCTTACTGAGCAACCTCGCAGGTTCGGCGAGGGGGCACGCTGGGCGGCGTTCCAGTACATCCTGCCTGAGGATGAGCACCTGCTCATGGTCTTCCGACTCGACCGCTCGGATCCCACGTTGAGGCTCCGCTTGCGAGGTCTGATGGAGGATGGCGATTACCTTGTTCGCAGGCTCTGGCCGCCGAGCGACAGGGAGAGCGTGATCGTAGGGAGTGAGCTATCCCGTGACGGCATCCTCTTCTACGACCTGCATCCGGAAGATATGCGCGTGCTGCACCTGCGGAGGCTCTAACCTGTGGCCTTCATGGGAGGTGTAGTTTGAGGGATGATTATAGACCTGCTGGGACGCCCGTCATCCTACGCAGCGTGCGTAGGGTTGGTGATCACCTGCGAGTTGGTTCTGTCAGGTCCTTTACCGTTGTAGATCATGAGAGTGAGCTGCTGGTGCTCTACATCGCACCAGGCTACCGTTGTAAGCGGCCGGTGGGGGTACGAGGGGGGCCAAAGGGAAGGATACTCCTTAAGCACCTTGGGCGATACGAGGATTGGGAGTGGCGTGACACCAGGATGCTTCTGCTGTATAGGGAGGGTGATGCACACTCCATACAACTCTTCTGGCGGAACGAGGAGTTCCTTGGATGGTACATCGACCTGCACGCGCCCTTCAGAACTACCTCACTGGGATGGGATACATCAGACTTCGTGTTGGACCTGCAGGTGTCTCCTGATTTCTCCAGCTGGAGCTGGAAGGACGAGGATGAGCTGGAGTTCTGCGTAAAGTTGGGTCGCTACGATCATGCTCAGGTGGAGGCCATAAGGCATGAAGGAGAGCTAGCCCTGGCGCGCTTGCGCCAGGATAGGCTCTATTATCAGCGTTGGATTGGATGGAGGCCGGACGGCTCCTGGCCATTGCCCTCCATCCCGGAGGGTTGGGAGCTTGTAAATCCGGAACTGTGCTGAGCCGATGAGTGTAGATAGCTGTCACAGACTTGAGTCCGTGCCCCGAGGCGCGCTGGCGATGCCTGCACCACCCAGCTAGCCTCTCCTGGCGAATCCACTCCCACCCTCTAGTAATAACTACTCCGAACGCGATTCCGTGCCGTCTACAGCTGAGGCGTGTGGGCATAAGCTCGGGGTCTTTGCGGACTCAAGCTGTTATACCAGTTGATGGCCTGTGAATACACTGCTTAGAAAGCCTCTGCGCCCGGTCTTACTTCCAAGGTCAGCTTGGGTTCGCTCCATAAAAAACACTTATAAAACTTGGATTACGTAGTAATAAAAGCATGGCTTTCAGGGTTGATTTCGTGCCCTCCCATCCATAGACTCTACTATGTCTATTAACTAAGTAGAAATACTTGAGAAAAGGGGGACACGTTAGATATGCGGAAGATTCTTAGTTACTTGCTGTTGGGAGCGCTGCTGGTGGTTGGTTTATGGGGCTGTGGCCAGCAGACGGCAGCGCAGGGAGGGGACATCAAGCTGACGCTCGTAGCCTATTCCACTCCGAAGGAAGCTTATGATGAGATCATACCGGCCTTCCAGAAGACCGAGGCAGGCAAGGGAGTAACCTTCTCCACTTCCTACGGGGCGTCAGGTGCTCAGAGCCGGGCGGTAGCCTCGGGCTTACAGGCGGATGTCGTGGCCTTCTCTTTGGCGCCAGATATAGATCGTCTAGTGAAGGCTGGCGTAGTCAGCTCCGATTGGAATAAGGATCAGTACAAGGGGATGGTCACCGATTCTGTGGTGGTGCTTGCCGTGAGGCCTGGCAACCCCAAGCACATCAAGGGTTGGGAAGACCTGATCAAGCCTGGGATTGAGGTGGTAACTCCCAACCCGTTCACCTCTGGGGGGGCCAGGTGGAACATCATGGCCGCGTACGGTGCCCAGATCAAGGCTGGTAAGTCGGAATCTGAGGCCGAGCAATATCTAAAGGAGCTGTTCGACCACGTGCAGGTGCAGGATAACAGCGGGCGCGAGTCGCTGCAGACCTTCCTAAACGGCAAGGGCGATGTAGCCATTACCTACGAGAACGAAGCTATTAATGCCAAACAGAAGGGAGAGAAGCTAGACTACGTGGTGCCCGACCAGACCATCCTGATCGAGAACCCGGTGGCTGTGACCAAGACCTCTCAACATCCAGATAAGGCTAAGGCCTTCGTGGACTTCCTGAGATCCGAAGAGGCCCAGAAGATCTTCGGCGAGAAGGGCTACAGGCCCGTGGTGAAGAGCGTGCTCTCTCAGTTTGACTATCCCACACCCTCTGGCCTGTTCACCATAGATGACCTTGGTGGTTGGGGCACAGTTACCCAGAAGTTCTTTGATCCCGAGAAGGGCATAGTGGCCGAGATCGAGAAGGCCAAGGGAGTGTCAGTTGAGTCTAAGTAGTTCGAACACAGTGGACGTAACTTACAGCCAGCGAGCCATTACCTCCCTGCGGAGTTGGAGGGCATTGGGGGTTGGCACCATCGTAGGGTACTTGAGCCTGATGGTGCTCATCCCCCTAGCCTCGGTAGCCTGGGAGGCAGTCTCAGATGGCTGGGGAGGTTTCTGGGCTGCGGTGACTAACCCTCAAGCGATGGCCGCGCTGCGCCTCACGCTGGGGCTATCCTTTGCTGTGGCCCTGATCA
>JBHORE010000136.1:0-17222 GCA_042408415.1 Thermobaculum sp. | reverse complement strand
TGCCAAAGATCACATTGATGGGAGCTGGGAGGACCGTCTTCGCCAAAAACCTCATAGGAGATATCCTCTCTTTTCCAGAACTACAAGACTCAACCATATGCCTGTTTGACATAGACCCAGATCGGCTTTCGACATCAGAGATCGTAGCTAACAAGATAAAGCAAGCCCTCAATGCGCCCGCCAAGATAGAGGCTACTACTGATCGCAGGGAGGCACTATATGGAGCTGACTATGCTCTATGCATGATTCAGGTCGCTGGATACAAGCCAGGTACAGTTATAGACTTTGAGATTCCCAAGAAGTACGGTCTAAGACAGACTATAGCCGACACCCTAGGTATTGGCGGTATAATGAGGGCCCTCAGGACCATACCTGTACTCCTAGATATGTGCAAGGACATGGAGGAACTCTGTCCAGATGTTTACTTCCTAAACTATGTAAATCCCATGGCTATGAACTGCTGGGCGATAAGCCGCGCCAGCAAGATAAAGACTGTTGGCCTGTGTCATAGCGTCCAAGGAACGGCATGGGAACTATCGAAGGACATAGGCGTACCCCTCGAAGAGATCAACTTTGTGTGTGCTGGTATAAACCATATGGCGTTTTATCTTAAGTTCGAGAGAAACGGAGAAGATCTATATCCACTGATAAGAAAGGTCATAGAAGAGGGAAGAGTACCAGACCATAATCGCGTGAGATATGACGTGTTCAAGAGATTTGGATACTTTGTGACAGAATCGAGCGAGCACTTTAGTGAGTACGTTCCCTGGTACATCAAGAGAGACAGACCAGATCTTATAGAGAAGTACAACATACCCCTAGACGAGTACATAAGAAGATGCGAGGCACAAATCGCTGGCTGGGAAGAGCTACGTAAGCGTTACGAGAGCGATGAGCCCATACAGGTCGAAAGGACCCACGAGTTTGCCTCTTACATCATACATAGCATAGAGACAGGTATTCCCAAGCTGGATGAAAAGGGTAACACCCGTGTAATCTATGGTAACGTACCTAACAACGGCTTGATCGACAACCTCCCTCAGGGATGCTGTGTTGAAGTTCCATGCCTCGTGGATAGAAATGGCATCCAGCCAATCAAGATAGGTTCTTTGCCAATACAGCTGGCAGCACTAATGCAGACTAACATCAATGTGCAAGCTCTCACTGTAGAGGCAGCACTAACTAAGAAGAAAGAGTATATCTATCAGGCAGCAATGCTTGACCCGCATACTGCAGCTGAGCTAGATCCAGATCAGATATATTCTCTAGTAGATGAGCTCATAGCTGCCCATGGTGACTGGCTACCAGAATATCACTAATAAACCTTTGGTTCACTTACCTAAGGGGAAGGAGTAGACCCTCCTTCCCCTTAGATGATAAAGACGATTATGAAAGCTCTGACTGTAACACTTAATGCAGCCATAGATATAACTTATACTCTACCTTACATACAGCCAGGCGAGTCTTTGCGCGTACACGAGAAGATCTACTCCCCTGGTGGCAAAGGCAACAACGTGGCTAAGATCCTCAATATTCTAGGTGATGATGTAATAGCCACGGGATTTGTAGGCGGATACACGGGGCAGTTCATAGAAGAGTCTTTGCAATCTATAGGCGTAGTGCCCAAGTTTGTAAAAACCGGAGATGCTTCCAGACTATGCATAGCGATAATCGAGGAGGTAAACGGCCGGGTATCAGAACTGCTGGAGCCAGGAGCAAATATTACTAAGGATGAATCTGACAGGCTCTTAGAGAAGGTTAAGCATCTAGCGACAAAGGTGGATACAGTAGTATTTTCAGGTAGCTTGCCCAAGGGGGTTCCAAACGACTACTACAAGATCCTGTTATCGCAGCTAAGGAATTTGAATGTACAGACTGTTTTAGATACCAGTGGAGAGGCCCTAAGGTTAGGCATAAACGGAAAACCTAATATCATAAAGCCCAATAGAAAAGAGATTCAAGATCTGATGGGTAGAGATGCCCCAGTAAAAGAGATAATAGCTTTCTGTAGGCAAGAATTGCTAGCTAAGTACCTATCTCCGGGTGCAATAGTATTGACAACTCTGGGGAAAGACGGTGCCATACTGCTAACAAAAGAGCTTGTGTTGCAAGCAATACCTCCTGATATAAAGGTAGTAAACCCAGTTGGGGCAGGAGATGCGTTGCTAGCAGGTTTTCTGCATGCTCAGTACATATGGCAAGATTACGATCTGATGCTAAAGTATGCTGTAGCAGTAGGTACAGCCTCAGCTCTACAGAAAACCGCAGGGAATGTAAATCTGCAAGATATAGACCCAATAATGTCTCAGGTAACCGTTAGAACACTTTTATAGGAGCAGAATAGGTGTTAGAAACAAGCACAGCAAACTCCCATACCTACAACGAGATCACTAATCAGCCAGTCTCCTGGAAGGCAACTATTGATGCGATATCCCCACAATGGGCAGAGTTGCAACCCCAGCTGAATATAACCCCTGACACTCACTACATATTCGTAGGATGTGGCACATCTCTGTATATAGCCCAGAGTGCAGCTCAGTGTTTTCAAGAGATAACTGGCTATATGTCATCAGCTGTGCCTGGCTCCGAAGTGTTCCTGTCCGCCAAATCTACTGTACCATCCAAGTATCCAGTAATAGCCTTCATAATCTCTCGTTCTGGTACGACTACCGAGGCATTACTTGCGGCCGACTATTTGGCCGCTAACAGATCCAACGTAACTACAATTGGTATAACTTGCAACAGTGATACCGAGCTTACTAAGAGAACTAAACTCAGCATTCAGCTTCCTCATGCACACGAGGAATCGGTAGTTATGACCCAATCATTCACCTCGATGCTGATAGCTTTGCAGTATGTAGCTGCATCTATAGCAGGAAATCAGATGGTCTTAGACCAGATCTTATCCTTGAGCAATCACTTGCAGAGAGACATCAGGAGTTTTGAATCCAAGGCACAGGAGTTAGGGGAGAATTTAAAACTAGATCATTTTGTGTATCTAGGGCTTGGACCGAACTACGGCCTCGCTCAGGAGGGCAACCTCAAGCTTAAGGAGATGACGCAGGTCCACTGTGAGGCATACAATCCTCTGGAGTTCAGGCATGGTCCAATATCAACAGTAAGAGAAGGCACCGCAATAATCTTGCTTGCAGGCAACAGAGAAAGAGAATATATAACACCACTAGTAACGGATCTTAAGGAAGTAGGCGCTTTTGTTGCTTCATGCTCTCCTTATCCCGTCGATGGAACCGACATATACCTGCCTGTAGGAAAAGAGCTGTCAGATGTGCCTAGATGTGCGCTGTACATGCCGTTCTTGCAATATCTGGCCTACTACAGGGCAGTTTCATTGGGATTAAATCCAGATCAGCCCAGAAACCTTTCGCAGGTAGTAAAACTGGATGAATAGTGAACGATCAAGACCTCTCGCCATAGTCGGCAACCTAAACGTCGATCTTTGGGTAAGAACAGTTAGTCGTTTCCCAAGATGGGACGAAGAGCTCGTAGTTGATTCCGCCCAAATGGTTCTCGCAGGTACCGCCGGCTATATCATGCTCGCAGCAAAGGGGCTAGGAATCCCCACTTTTACCATATCTACCATAGGGAATGACGCATTCGGGCGCTTTCTATTAGAAGAGATGAAGAATCACGGACTATCCTGCGAAGGTGTGATCGTAATGGAAGGGGAAGAGACTTCCATAGGGATCATACTCGTCGGGGATAAAGGGCAGAGGGGAATATTATCCACACTGGGAGCCCACAGCAAGATGGATCTAACTTTAGTTAGAAGTCGTGATTCTCTTATATCTTCTTGTGAAGAGGTCTTCCTCTGTGGTAATTATCTGTTACCTCTGATGTCCCCCTCGCACATTCAAGATTTCGCTAAAGAGCTACGAGAGCGAGGACAAATCGTATTCTTTGATCCTAGCTGGGATCCTAGTGGATGGACAGATATTACAAGGGGAAATACTTACTCCCTCTTACAACACGTGGATGTTTATTTACCCAACCAGGAAGAGCTTATACATCTTACAGCTAAGAACAGCTTAGATGGGGCATTAAGGGAAATAAGGCCTAGGATCGCAGGTGAGGCTGTTATCAAGATGGGGGAAAGAGGGGCTCTATATATAGACAAGAACGAAGAGATACATTTTGAAGGCTTTAGAGTTGAAGCCGTAAACACAGTGGGGGCAGGAGATGTATTTGATCTAGGGTACTTATATGCCCGTAGGTGCGGTTGGCCACCTTACCGCAGGTTACAATTTGCGTGCGCCCTTGCTGCAATGGTCATATCACAACATAGAGACCGCCAATATCCGAAACTATCAGAGGTGCTTAAATTCCTTCAAAAGAACACTCGTGATAACTTCTGGGACTTTTAGGGAGTTTCAGCTTGCAATTGCGTCTACCGCTTCCCTTATCTTCCTAGCTACTTCTTCCATAGCCGCTTCGTCTGCGTACTTTTGTCTAGGCCAAAAGAAACCTCTAAGACCATCTCCCCTCCTTCTGGGGACAACGTGCACATGCAGATGAGGAACGCTCTGGCTAATTTTATTGTTTATTCCCACGAAGGTCCCTTCAGCTTCCATCGCCCTAGGTACAGCTTCAGAAAGGATTCTTACGGCTTTGAATAAAGGTAATACAAGATCGTTAGGCAGATCTGGCAGAGTAGCATAATGCTTTCTAGGAATAACTAGTACGTGCCCTGGGAAAACAGGCCTTATATCAAGAAAAGCAAGACAAAAATCGTCGACATAGACTACCTTAGCTTTGGATTCGCCACTGCTTATAAGACAGAATTTGCATTTAGGTTCTGATCCCATAGCTACTTCCAGTTCTCGATAGTCTCTATCGCTTTGCGCGCAGTCTCTTTACAGTCCCCCGCGTACTCTTCAGCATCGTGTAACCTTTCTTGTAAGGCATCAAGCTCAATAAAGGACATCTCCCTGCGCTGTCCTTCCTCAAGCTTCAGAAACACTGATTCCAGAATTCTGAAAGCTTCCATCAGTAGATCATGGGATCTCTCTACACTCGCTACCAATTCTTCTGACATTACCTATACCTCCAAAATGCAGCAAATTTAGCAGTAACAGTACCACTGTAACAGGAGAAGTGGCAAATTTCTTGCTTCTTCTAGGGTCACGAATAACTGCGATCTGGGGCTAGAAATGATCAGGGATGTAGCTTTAAGGGATAAGAAGCTATGGGGATGGAACAAGACTACTTTCAAGAGGTGGCAAATACCGTAGTCAAGAAGATTGGTAGTCTGCTAGACCAACAAGTCATAGTGGCAGATGATCGGGGCTGGGTTATAGCTAGTACGGACAGAAGATTTATGGGGAAGAATCTTGATACTAGTCCCAGCCGCCGTGTGCTTCACCAAATTAGAGTGCCGATAAAAATAAGAGATAAGTGTGGGCAATTGATGATTATCGAGTCCAATAAGCCTTCTGTACCTCCAAGAATGGCAGAGGCTCTCGTGGAGATGGTGATCAATCAGATAATGCTGGTTGAAAGCCTTCCGAACCAATCCGATCTAAAGAACAAGCTGATATATGATCTTCTGCATGGCAACTCTAGCGACGAAGCATCGATAATCAGGCAAGCTCAAATCCTGGGAATGGACTTAAACTTACCACGAGCTGTGCTGCTGATAGATGCTTCCAAATACATCCTGGATGGCAATGATAGACAAGTACAGCAAAAGGTGAACACTGTAATAAGGAGCATTGTGGACTTCTTTATGCTGCCCTCGGATACAATATGCGGCTATATAGGTGAGGGAGAAGTCGTAGTACTCAAAGCCAGTAGCTCGAGGGACCTTGCCAACTGGTTGCGACCGAAAGAGAAGCTAGATACTAGTCCCTCTTCATGGGCAAATTTGGCGGCCTTGAAGAGGGCGGCTAGCGCTCTGTTGTCCAAGTTACGATCTGAGACAAAGCAACCCATTACTATAGGGATCGGAAGATATCACCCTGGTATACTAGGGCTTACTGCTTCTTATCAGGATGCTCGGGCAGCGCTCTCGCTTGGGCTTAAATTCTATGGCTCTAACAAGGTTCACTGCCTGGACAGCCTTGGTATACCAGCATTTGTCGGCATATCAGATGAACGCACAAAGAATGATTTGGCTACACATCTACTTAAGCCTCTTGAGAAATACCCAGAGCTGACGCAAACTCTCGAGGTATTCTTTGATGAGAATTGTTGCCCCACAAGTGCATCTAAAAAACTCTGCATACACAGGAATACCCTATCTTATCGCCTCGATAAGATAGCCTCCTTGACAGGGCTTGATCCTCGTGACTTTGATAGCGCTGTCCAGTTGAGGCTTGCACTCACCCTCAAGGCTTCCAGCAGAGACGAATAGAAGCACCATTATGCAATCGCACAAAGCATCCTGATATGCATCTTGATACTCTGTGCATATGCACGATGCGGTAATACATCTGTACCTACTAGGATTATCTGCAGGAGACAGGAATGACCATAAGTATCAATAATTTGCTCCAGCAAAGACAGGAAAAGCTGAATGTGGCTATAAATCAACTCATTAAAGATTCAGAGTTGTTAGAGAGCGTGGCCAACACACTAATTCAAAGCTTGTGTTCGGATAGAAAGATCCTGATATGCGGGAATGGTGGAAGCGCTGCGCAAGCACAGCATATGGCAGGAGAGCTGCTCGGGCGTTTCAAGAAGAACAGAGCTCCTATAGCAGCCCTAGCATTGGGCACTGATGTAGCTACGACTACGGCTATAGCTAATGACTTCGGATATGAACAATTGTTTCTGCGCCAGGTCGATGCTTTGGGCAATGAGGGAGATGTGTTGTTGATCCTTAGCACTAGTGGGAATTCGCCTAATGTGCTTGCAGCTGCTAATACCGCCCGCAGGAAAGGTCTCAAAACGGTAGCCTTTACAGGCAAGAAACCTAGCAAGGTAGAGGGTCTGGCAGACATAGTAGTGCACTTCCCAGCCGAAGAGACAGACATCATACAGGAACTACACTTACTAGCCATACATATTCTATGCGAGGTTATAGAAGAGCACTTATCCAAAGAGGTGGTTGATGGGCAATAGGGCAGTGTTTCTAGACCGCGATGGCACGCTAGTACATCCAAAACATTATCCTTCCAGGGCTGAGGATCTAGTACTCTACCAAGGCTTGCCGGAAGAGATGCGAATCCTACAGCAAATGGGATTCAAACTAGTCGTGATCACCAACCAAGGAGGTATAGCTCATGGCTACTTCACAGAGCAGGATCTAGAACTCATGCACGCTAGCCTCCAAGATCAGCTCTCTAAGTTTGGTGTACACATAGATGCTTTCTACTACTGTCCGCACCATCCACAGGGAAACTTAGCCCATCTAGCTTGTGAATGTGAATGCAGGAAACCAAAACCAGGAATGATATTACAGGCTGCCAAAGATATGGATTTGGACCTGTCGTCCTCATGGATGGTAGGCGACATACTCAACGACGTAGAGGCAGGCAGAAAAGCTGGCTGCAAGACTATCTTGGTAGACCTCGGTACTGAGTCTAAGCCTAGCGGCCCGGATAGAACTCCTGATTACGTCGCAAGAACCACAAAGCATGCCCTCCAGATCATCCAAAGCCTGGAGGGTCAAAGAAAAGATGTCGATCTTGACTATATCCCTTCTTCCTGGAAGGCAGCTGTGTAGCCCAAGAGTCCAACAAGGAGCTCCAAGATGCTGAAAGTAGACATCGTAAACAACTTCCATAAAGTTAGGGCGCTGGTAATTGGAGACGCAATGCTCGACAGCTACTTAGAGGGCACAGCAAGCAGACTGTGTTCTGAGGGTCCAGTGCCGGTAGTAACTAAAAGTGGGGAGGAAAGAGTCCCTGGGGGAGCTGCCAATACTGCTTCAAACCTCAGAGCTCTTGGAGCGCAAGTTATGTTTCTAGGATTTGTGGGCAGAGATACAAACGCTGCCTACCTCAGGACCGCGCTTAAAAGATACGACATCGACGATGGGTGGCTGGTAGAGGACCCTAATATTTCCACCATACACAAGATGAGGATAATAGCAGACGAACAGTACGTGGTCAGGTTCGACGAGGGCGACACGACTAACTACTCGAAATCCTCCAGGGAGGAGCTGCTGTACAAGTTGGAGCAAGCACTACCGAAGTGCGACGTAATTGTAGTATCAGACTACAGCTATGGAACTGTATCTGAAGAGGTAACATCGGTAATAAAGGACTTTCGTAGGACTCACGCCATACCCCTCCTGGTAGATTCCAAGAATATCATTTCATACGACAAGGCTGGCGCGACCTTGATAACGCCCAACCATCATGAAGCTCGAGCTGCTGTTGGTAGACCAGCAAGTGTCAAGCCCCCCGATATCGAGGAAATGATGAGTATAGGCAAAAAACTCCTTGACTGCATAGACTGTCAATTTATAGCCATCACAATGGCCAGTGAGGGAGTGTTACTGTTGGGGCAAAAAGCCGAACCTCTACATATACCGGCTTATCCTATTCCCAAAGCCAGTGTGGCTGGCGCAGGAGACTCTTTCCTGGCAGCAACAGCTTTATCTCTTGCTGTAGGCGCTGATATCGCAGAAGCTACTCGCATAGGGGTCGAGAACGCTAGGCTGGCTGTGCTCAAGCGGAGGACTGCCGTAGTAGAACATAGAGAACTCCTCCTTAGGATGAGCACTCTAGATAGACAAAGCGACCAGCCATATGAATCTCTTATCACAGAGCTGGAGGCAGCACGTAGAGAAGGCAAAGTTATAGTTATGGTCAATGGGGTTTTCGACCTGCTCCACGCTGGACACGTAAACCTGCTTAGGAAAGCCAAAGAGCTTGGTGATCTATTGGTAGTAGCCATCAACTCCGATAAAAGCGCTCGCAGACTCAAAGGTCCTAACAGGCCAATAAACGATGAAAGACACCGCCTGGAGCTAGTAGCTTCGCTAGAGCCAGTAGACCATGTAGTGCTCTTCGACGAGGATACCCCTACACAACTGATCAAGGCGATCAGGCCTCATGTGCTTGTCAAAGGGGCAGACTACCAGAGACAGGAAATTCCGGAATCTCCGATACTTCAGGACATAGGAACTAAGCTTGTCTTAGTTCCTCTGACGGAAAATTACAGTACATCCAGCTTGATAGAAAGAATCGTCAGTTCTGCTCCCAATCAACAACTAACAAGCGAGGTCATGTAGACGTGAACACAGACTGGCTTCAAGCCAAGCGAATATTAATTGTGAGGCTAGACAACCTTGGAGATGTAGTCTTGGCCACTCCTGCGATAAGAGCGATCAAGGAGACTTTACCCGAGTGTCACATTACTCTCCTGGCCAGCCCAGTAGGGGCACAGGTAGCCGAAGTCAACCCCGATATAGATTCCGTGATCGTCTATAGCGCTCCATGGATGGACCCCTGGCAGAGACTACCCCAAGACAGCGCACGAGAGATGAAGATAATAGAGCAGATAAGAAGCCAAAAGTTCGACGGAGCTATAATCTTCACCTCTTATCGTCAGAGTCCTTTGCCTGCTGCCTACTTGTGTTACCTAGCAGATGTACCCCTCAGGCTTGGAGCTACGAGCGACGGAGCAGGGTCCCTACTCACTACCAGGCATAAGCCACCAACAAAACTTATCCACGAGGTGGAGAGAGGACTCGAGCTTGTATCAGCCGTAGGGTTCTCAGGCACCCAAGATGATCTGGTAATAGAAGTTCCCTCTGCATTTAGGCGTACAGTCCGTGGATGGCTCGAAGATATGTCAATAAAGTCTCCAGAATCACCGCTCGTAGTGATTCATCCAGGCTGCAGTATGCCCGCACGCACGTACCCATGGCAGTCCTATGCACAAGTAGCTGATCTCATCAAGATTGAGATAGGAGCAGAAGTCGTCCTTACTGGAGCAGAAACAGAGCTGGGCTTGCTTAAGCATATTAAGAGCCACATGACAACAGAACCCAAGCTCTTCTATGGCAGAAGCTTACCTGAACTTTGTGCGTTGATCGAACATGCAGATCTGGTAATTACCAACAATACTGGGCCAATGCACCTAGCAGCGGCTCTAAAGACACCCGTAGTAGCCCTGTTCGCATTGACCAATCCTCCAGAGCAGTGGCGCCCTTGGAAAGTTCCTCATAAGCTTCTATTCCACGAGGTTGACTGTCGTATCTGCTACTCTCGCATATGTCCATTTGAGCATGAGTGTCTCGCCTCGGTGTCGCCTCAAGAAGTACTACAGGCTTCGATAGATCTGCTGCAAGGATCAGCCCAAAGGAGGATCGCATGAGTGAGTGGCTAAATGTCAAAAACCTCCTAGCTGTTCGATTGGATAACATAGGCGACGTCATAATGACGGGACCAGCGCTACGTGCGATAAAAGAAAATCTGCCTGAGACGAAGATTACCATGTTGCTCTCTCCCGGTGGGGCCAGTGCCGCCCCACTACTACCTTGGGTCGATGAAGTTATAGCGTGGAAATCTCTTTGGCAAGATCTAGGAGATTTGCCTTTTGATCCAGCTAGAGAGCTTGAATTAGTAGAGAAGCTTCGAGAACATGCCTTCGATGGAGCGATAATATTCACCTCCTTCAGCCAGGACCCGCATGTTCCTGGTTATGTTTGCTACCTGGCTGGAATCCCACTGCGGGCAGGTGAATCTAAGGAGTTCGGGGGGAGCGTGCTCACACATGAAATAAAGAGCGTCCCCGACAATGTCCATCAAGTCGAGAGAAATCTCAGGCTAATAGAGTCTCTAGGTTTCAAAGTGAGAGATCGCAGTCTAAAGGTATTCATCCCTGAAGAAGCATCTCTATCTGCCTATGAGAAGCTGGGATCGATGGGCATCAGAGTCGATGAAGGGTATGTGGTTATCCATCCTGGTGCAAGTGCAAGTGCTCGCAGATATCCCGTGGATAGATTCACCGTGATAGCTCAGGAACTAACCAGGAAAGGTATACAGGTGGTTGTAACCGGCGGTGATAGGGAGCGCCCTTTAGTAGAGGAGATCGCAGATGCCACACCGGAAGTCAAAACTTTGGTAGGTGTCACCTCACTATCTGAATATGCAGCAGTATTGAAAATGGCCAAGGCCGTGATATGCAATAACACTCTCCCTATGCATCTCTCAGATGCTCTAAGAGTACCAGTTGTGGTTCTTTTCTCGGGCACAGATGAGGAGAGTGCTTGGGGACCAAGAGATACCAGAGCCCTACTAATGAGGAAACCTACTCCATGCCACCCTTGTTATCTATTCAAGTGCCCTATAGGTCAGCCCTGCTTAGATATACCCCCACACGAAGTCTCTAAGGCCGTACTGGGAATCATCTCGTAATTCAAACGGAGATCGACATGAATCATCCAGTTGCACTTGACAACATAGAGAAAATAGCGATATTCAGAGCGTTGTTTCTAGGTGACCTGTTCTTTACTCTACCCGCATTCCGAGCCCTAAGGGAGAGGTTCCCAAATGCTGAAATAACCCTTATAGGATTACCCTGGGCAAAAGAGTTTGTATCGAGATTTAGCCATTATTTGGACCGATTCCTCGAGTTCCCAGGTTATCCAGGCATTATTGAGGTAGATGTTAATCCTACCAGAACTCAAGAGTTTCTTATACAGGCCAGAGACTACGGCTATGATCTAGCTATCCAGATGCAAGGTAATGGAACAACCAGCAATGGTTTCGTTGCCGAATTAGGAGCCAGAATAAGCCTAGGACATGCCGTCGATGGAGACGACAGGTTAACGATAAGTATCCCTTTTACCGAGAGACCAATCAAAAATGAGATATTAAGATGGCTAGATCTTATAAGCCTGTTAGGTGCACACAGCACTCCAGACTTAGAGTTCCCTATCTATCCACACGAGAGAGCTCGAGCCGAAGAGCTAATGCGGCTCGCACTGTATCACAACGGGCCAATAGTTGGCATGCACATTGGTGCTAAAGAAGACATCAGAAGGTGGCCGGCACGGAAGTTTGGAGAGTTGGCAAAGATCCTCGTCAAGCTTTTTGATGCCACCATAGTACTCACCGGAACTTCCCAGGAAATAGGACTTTCAAAGGAAGTAGAAGTAGCTGTTGGAAGTAACATAGTCAATCTTATCGGCAAAACAGACCTAGGGACTTTCGCAGCGGTAGTATCCTTGATGGATCTTCTAGTTACTAACGATACAGGAGCCTCTCATATAGCAGCAGCCACTGGCACACCTAGCGTAGTCCTATTTGGTCCTACCACACCTGAGCAATTCGGGCCCATAAACCAGGATCTACATAAGGCGGTGAAAGCTTACGAGCACGTGCAAACCTACAGTGGTAGTCCCCTATGGGAGCTACCAGTTGAACCGGTGTTGGATGCCTGTGTCTATATGCTCCAGAACTACTACGTAAAGCCATCTACAGCATTTTGAGGTGTTTCTAGTGATGCGTAGATACAAAATACTTTGTTGGCATATACATGGCAGCTATCTGGACGCTTTGGCGCAAATAGACCAAGATTGGTACCTACCAGTAACTCCTGACAGAGGTGAAGGGTATGGTGGTAGACGCCCAGGAATGCCTCCATATGTACTAGAGGTACCAGCCGAAGAAGTTAGGAATCTGGACTTAGACATAATAATATGCCAGACTCCCAAAAACTTTTACGAAGATATTCCTGCGATACTTAGTCCCGAACAACAAAAGTTACCTAGGATCTACCTGGAACACAATTGTCCTCGGCAGCATCCCACTGATACAAAGCATCCAATAGACGATCCTAATGTCCTTTTAGTACACGTAACTCACTTCAACAACCTTATGTGGGATAGCGGCAGAACGCCCACTATGGTTATTGAGCACAGCGTGGCTATTGATCCCTCCATAGAGTACGTTGGCGATCGAGATAAAGGTATAACCGTAATCAACGAGATGAAACGTCGTGGACGCATCTCGGGCTACGACATCTTCTGCAAGGCTCGTGAGATTGTTCCATTGGACACTTGCGGCATAAAGAGTGAGGAGATAGGAGGACTAGGGGATATCAAGTACCGAGATCTGCATCGCCTGATGGCGAGATATCGCTTTCTATTCAGTCCCATGAGATACACCAGCTTACCACTGGCGGTGATAGAAGCCATGACCATAGGTATGCCCGTGATAGCACTGGCCACTACGGAACTACCTACTGTGATACAGAACGGCTACAACGGCTACGTATCTTGTGATGTCGAGTTCCTTATAGACAGAATGTTGTTCCTTTTGAACAACCCTGAGGAAGCAAAAAGACTAGGACAGAATGCAAAGTGCACTGCCCAGGAGAGATTCAACTTAGAAAGGTTCAGGAGGGATTGGAACAAAGCCTTCAATCTGGTAGCTGGAGGTCTATGATGCACTCACCTGAGGGACCCAAAGTTGCATTTATTAGTGAGCACGCAAGTCCAGCAGCCCTCCTTGGAGGCGTAGATGCAGGTGGGCAAAACGTGTACGTGGATGAAATAAGCCGTAACCTGGGATCGATGGGTATCAGTGTAGATGTCTTTACTCGCCTGGACTCCCCGAACTCTCCAGAGGTACAGGACTGGAGTAAAGGCGTAAGAATTATCAACGTGCCAGCCGGACCAAAACAGCACGTATTCAGAGATGATCTATGGCCTCTTATGCCAGAGTTCGCCCGAAACATGCTGGATTTTATCGAGCGCAATAACATTCGATATGACTTAATTCACAGCAACTTCTGGATGTCTGGCTGGGTAGCTACTAAGCTTAAGCATCGGGCTAATATCCCAATGATCCATATCTTTCACGCTATGGGTAAGACTAAGCGCAAACACCAGAGGGATATGGACACTAGTCCCATAGAGAGAATTACTATCGAGCAATTCGTAGCTTCGGAAGCTAACTACCTAATAGCCCAGTGTCCCAGCGAAAAGCTGGAGTTGACCGAGGATTACGGAGTTGATCCTGCAAAAGTAATGATCATCCCTTCAGCAGTTAACATAGAGAGATTCCGCCCAATAGGTAAAGAAACTGCGAGAGCACTTATAGGACTAGATTGGCAAGGCCCAATAATCGGCTATGTGGGACGCCTTATACCCAGAAAGGACGTAAGAAACCTCGTATTAGCACTACACAAGGTCGTTACAAACAGAACAGACCTCAATCCATTGCTAATGGTGGTAGGCGGTGAGACCAGAGAGCCCGATCCCAGGGCAACTCCTGAGATCGGAGTTCTCCAATCCATGATCTCGGAGCTAGGTTTGCAGGATAGGGTTATATTTACAGGCAAGAGACAACCTGATGAGCTCTATGTCTATTATTCAGCCGCTGACCTGATAGTTACAACTCCTTGGTATGAGCCGTTTGGGCTAACACCACTTGAGGCTATGGCCTGCGGCAGGCCAGTAATAGGCTCTAACGTGGGAGGAATAGCTTTTACCGTATCAGAGGGCGAGACTGGCTATCTTGTGCCTCCTAAATCACCGGAGATCCTTGCCGATCGCATTGTAGAGCTCCTTGATAACAATGATCTCAGGAACCGCATGGGTTCTAACGCCAGGCAGCGGGTGGTGAAGTTGTTTACCTGGGAAAGAGCAGCGGAGCTAACAGCCCAACTGTATGGAAAAGCAATAAGCAAGAGACTTCACATCGCGAATACGGACTATAGAAAGGAGTCAGATTATGAATACAGATAGAGCTCATAACCGCACGGTTATCATCACGGGAGCTGGAAGCGGCCTAGGTGAGGCCACAGCTTGCACCTTTGCTCAAGACGGGTTCAACGTCGCATGTCTTGACATCAATGAGCAAGCAGCCCAAAACATCGCTAACAGACTGAATGAGAATGGAGCGAAGGCTATTGCTATCCGGTGTGATGTATCAAAAGAAGATGACGTATTTGGTGCAGTCCAAAAAACTTTCGAGACCTTCCAGAGGATAGATGTTGTGGTCAACTGTGCGGCTGTGGACCATACCCTTTCTGTCAGCGACATGACCATAGCACAGTGGGACCAGGTCATATCAGTGAACCTCAGGGGTCCTTTTTTGATGGCTAAGGCAGTACTTCCAATTATGAGGAGTCAAAAATATGGACACATCGTCAACATAGCCTCTACTGCAGCCACTAGGGCTTGGGCAAACGCCGCTGCCTATCATGCATCCAAATGGGGACTCAGAGGTTTCAGTAGAGCTCTAGGCGTAGAGGGACGTCCAGATAACATAAGGGTCACAAATGTTATTCCAGGGGGTATGAAGACTCACTTCTTCGATAGATTCGTCGAGCAGGGTATCCCTATGCCAGATCCTGCTAATCTACAGGATCCAGCAAATGTGGCCAAGGTAATACTCTTTGCAGTCAACATGCCTGAAGAGTCCTGCATGCAGGAGGTCATAGTTACACCGCTTACTGAGACAAGCTGGCCCTAGTCCACATTAGCTTACGAGACCTTAGGTTCTATGCAAGAGACTATATTCTCAAGGGCACCATTTAGAATAAGCTTTGCAGGCGGAGGTACAGATCTACCGGAGTACTACGAGAGGTATGAAGGGGTTGTACTTAGCACCGCCATTAACAAGTACTGCTACACGATTCTTCAACAAAGCTTAGATGGCAGTTTCCACTTGAAGTCCACCATCGACGGGATAGTGTGGGAGTGTTTCCAAGGCTTACCCAAAACACGCACGGAAGATAGGCTGGCCATCCAGAAGTCAGCAATCGCAAAGTTCTACCAAGGTAACCAAGCATTAGATATCTTCACAGCTTCTGAGATACCTAGCGGCACTGGTTTGGGATCTTCAAGTGCGCTGGCCGTATCCATGCTGCAAGCGCTACTTACGTCATCCAATGTACACTACAGCAAGTATGATTTAGCCGAAGCAGCATGTCGACTTGAGATCGATGTCCTCAGATCCCCCATAGGCAAGCAGGACCAGTATGCATCGGCCTTTGGAGGACTAAATCTTATCTGGTTCTATAGGAATAAGACTCTGGTTGAGCCCATGCAGATAGCCCCTGAAAGGCTACGTTTGCTCGAAGACAATCTTCTCCTGTTCTATGTCGGAGGTACACGTAAAGCATCTGAGATTCTAAAGGAGCAGAAACAGGCAACACAATCAAGTATACAGACGTTAGGCCACCTGCATCAACTAAAACAATTGGCTCTAGATATGGCAGATACTCTGCGTAGAGGCCAACTGAATGAATTTGGATCAATGCTACACCACGCCTGGGAGCTTAAGAAAGGCTTATCTGACAAGATCTCTAACCAATACATAGATGAGATCTATCAGCTCACACTCAAACTGGGAGCTATAGGAGGAAAGCTAGCAGGGGCTGGTGGTGCTGGTTTCCTAATGCTCTACGTGCCGCAAAGTAGTCAAACCAAGGTAAAGGACAAACTAGAAGGCTTGGGCATTCGCGAGATGCCCTTTAGTTTCGACTTCGAAGGAGCTTGCTTACTCAAGTCAGGCTGGTCCATCGTAAGGAGCAATCAAAGATGATTGATACGATCAAGAATTATTGGGACGGTATAACTAGATCAATACAAAGAGTTGATCTCGAGGCTATTGAAGCAGCGACCTGGGAGATAATCTCATGTCATAACAGCGGCAACAACATATACATAGTGGGTAATGGCGGGAGCGCTGCTACAGCTTCGCACTTTGCATGTGACCTATCCAAAGGAGCAAGGGTCCCAGGACACGCTCCGTTCAGAGTCTTATCACTTACAGATAATATGCCATTGGTCACTGCCTGGGCTAATGATTCGTCCTTTGAACACGTGTTTGCTGAACAATTAAGACCAATGATCAGGCAAGGGGATCTATTGATAGTTATCAGTGCAAGCGGCAATTCTCCCAATGTAGTCTTTGCTGCCCAGGTAGCGAAGGATCTGGGAGCAAGGGTATTAGGACTTACAGGCAAAGATGGCGGCAAGCTACGGAACATAGCAAATCTGACAATTACAGTACCTGCCGAGCATATAGAGCAGGTGGAAGATGCACATCTAGTCATGGCTCATTGTATATGCTTTTCAATTAGGGAATATCTTACTAACAAAACTATCAAAATAGAGGATAGCGCTCTGCAGCAGGTAATTCAGGCCAACATCTGATCCCCTGGATCACCCCCGACAACTACAAAGCTCCATGGGTGGGCTCAAGTCCCACTTATAAAAGGGTCTAGCCAAAAACAGCAAAATTTCTTAGAATGCGGCTTGCAAGGTAAAAGTTCCTGCTTGCCTTTTTACC
>JBHORE010000133.1:0-8167 GCA_042408415.1 Thermobaculum sp. | reverse complement strand
CACCAGGTCCTTCGTCGGCCCTCAGACCACGCGCGCCATCAGCGCCTACTTCACGGACAAGGTGTTCCTCAGCGTGCGAGGAGTCACACAGGACGGACACCTGACGGACCCCGACCCGCTGGAGGCGGAGGTCAAGCGTGCGATGATCGCCCACGCCAGAGAATCCACCCTACTCGTTGACGGCTCAAAGTTTGGCACGCAGGCACTCTGCGTGGTGGCCCACGTCTCCAATCTATCCCTGGTCATCACCACCAGCGATGCTCCGGAAGAAGCGATCAGGAGCATAACGCAGATGGGAGTGCCGGTAGAGATCGTATGATCCCCTGATTATTGGCCTACTCCCAATGATGCTCCCCTATAGCTGCCCTGAAGTGGACTTTTTGTCTCCCCATATCTCTTGTGCATCTCATGCTCGTTGTCTATGCATCAGTTTGGCATCCAGCCCGCAAGCGGTTATACTAAGCTAAGTAATTCGATAATCGAGTGAACACGATAGATCAAAGCTGGAGGCGGTAGGTGTCAGACGACGGCAGCACGGCTGCGCGCAAGGACAGACAACTGCAAGCCGTGCTCGACTCAGCGGGAGACGATGGGAGGCTGGAGGGGGGCTTTGACGCCCTGAGGCTGCCCCACAGGGCCCTCCCCGAGATCTCCCTCGACGAGGTCTCATCCCATACGGCGTTCTTGGGCAGGGAGCTGGGGGCGCCCTTGCTCATCTCCTGCACTACTGGAGGCACCCCTAGGACGTATGAGATCATAGCCCGCCTGGCGAGGGCCGCGCAGGTGAAGCGGCTGGCCTTTGGTCTGGGCTCCCAGCGGGTCATGCTGGAGTCTCCTGAGGCGATACGCTTCTTCCAGGTCAGGCCACTGGCGCCGGATGTACCGATCCTCTCCAATCTGGGTGCAGTGCAGCTGAACTACGGCGTGACCGTGGACGATTGCCGCAGGTTGGTTGAGCTCTCGGAGTCCGATGCGCTTGTGCTGCACCTAAATCCTCTGCAGGAGGCTCTGCAGGAGGGAGGCAACACGAACTTCTCAGGCTTGCTGAGCAAGATAGAGGCGTTGTGCAAGCAGCTGCCGGTGCCGGTTATAGCCAAGGAGATAGGCTATGGCATATCCGGCGAGGTGGCGAGGCAGCTGGTAGATGCCGGCGTGTGGGGCATAGACGTGGCGGGTGCAGGAGGCACCTCATGGAGCCAGATAGAGGCTAAGCTGGCGTCCTCCCCGCGAGGGCGGATGGTGGGCCGCGCCTTCGCCACCTGGGGGATACCCACATCGCAGGCCTTGGTCAGCGTCAGGCGGGCGCTGCCGCAGATCCCGCTGATAGCCAGCGGCGGCTTGAGAGATGGGGTGGATGTGGCCAAGGCGATCGCCTTGGGCGCCGATATGGCCGGCATCGCGGGCCCGCTGGTCAAGGCAGCTGCTGTCTCGGAGGAGGTGCTGATGGAGTACGTTGATGCCCTCCTTGAGCAGCTGCGTGTGGCTATGTTCTGTACCGGCGCCGCCGACGTGCCCTCCCTGCGTCAGGTCGAGGTGATCTGGGAAGGGCAGACGAGTACCTACTGAGGAGGTGCGACTTGACGGCTAGAGTGGTGGTCATAGGAGGCGGGATCGGGGGACTAGGTACGGCCTGCCTGCTGGGGAGGAGCGGCTACAAGGTGACGCTCCTGGAGAAGAACGAGCAGGTTGGCGGACGCGCCAACCTGCTGGAGGACCGTGGCTTTCGCTGGGACATGGGCCCCTCCTGGTACCTTATGCCCGATGTGTTTGAGTCCTTCTTCGACCTCCTGGGGGAGAAGGTCAGCGATCACCTGCGGCTGCGCAGGCTATCCCCCAGCTACAGGATATTCTTTGAGGACGGCGATGTGGTGGACATGACCGGTGATCTCGAGGTGGATGTAGAGACCTTCGAGCGCTACGAGCCCGGGGCAGGTGCCAGGCTGAGGGAGTACCTCAAGCTCAGCGAGTACCAGTACCAAGTGGCCATGAGCCAGTTCGTACCCCGCAACTATGACTCGATCTTCGAGTTCCTCAACCCGTTACTGCTCCTCAAAGGCTCGAAGCTGCATGTCTTCGAGAAGATGGAGGACTACGTCTCCCGATACTTCAGCCACCCTAAGCTGAGGAAGATCATCCAGTACACGCTGGTCTTCCTGGGTAGCTCACCATACACCACGCCGGCGCTCTATAACATCATGAGTCACGTGGACTTCAACCTCGGAGTGTGGTACCCGGAGGGCGGCATCTACGAGATCGTGCGAGTGCTCGAGCGACTGGCTAGAGATGCGGGAGTCGAGATCATCACAGGCTGTCCGGTAGAGGCCATAGATGTGGAGAGCGGCAAGGTGAGCGGCGTGTCGACTTCCAGGGGGTTCTACCATGCCGACGTGGTGGTCTCCAACGCCGACGTCTACCATACCGAGACCCACTTGCTGCCTCCCAGGTATAGGAGCTACAGCGAGCGGTACTGGAGGCGGCGCACGCTTGCGCCCTCGGCCTTCATCATCTACCTCGGCGTGAGGGGAGAGTTGCCCCAGCTCCTGCACCACAACCTATACTTCTGCGATGACTGGCGTACGAACTTTGCTCAAATATTCGACCGACCAGAATACCCACGCAACCCATCGGTGTACGTGTGCTGCCCCAGCAGGACGGACCCAACGGTGGCGCCGGCAGGTTACGAGAACCTGTTCGTGCTCGTGCCCATCGCTCCCGGGTTGCCGGACAACGATGAGATCAGACGGAGCTATTCAGCACGCGTGCTCGACCTGCTCTCAGAGAAGCTCGATATCCCGGACCTGCAGGAGCGGGTGGTGGTGCAGCACATCTTCTCCCGCAGGGACTTCGAGGAGCGCTACAACAGCTACCGAGGGTCCGCGTTAGGGCTAGCGCACACCTTATCACAGTCGGCGGTGTTCCGCCCGAGCAACAGGAGCCGGAAGGTAAGAGGGCTCTTCTACGTGGGAGCCAACACCAACCCTGGAATAGGGATGCCTATGTGCCTGATATCAGCGCAGCTTGCTTGGAGGCGTGTGGTGTATGGTAAGTGACCTGGAGATCTGCCGTCGGATATTTCGCAAGTACTCTTGGACCTACTACTACTCTACCCAGATGCTCCCCCCAGATGTGCGCAAGCGTGTGTGGGTACTCTATGCTTTCTTCAGGCTCGCCGACGAGTATGTGGACAACCCCGTGCTGGATCCGGCCGAGCGGCTGCGCGCCTTCAGGGACGACGTGGATCATGCCTGGAGCCAGGGCGCCTCACGTGAGCCTGTCCTCCGATGCTTCGTGCAGGTGGCGCGAAGGTACGGTATTGAGCGCCCTTGGGTAGAGTCCTTCCTAGATTCCATGGAGATGGACCTCACCATCTCCTACTATCCATGCTACTCGGACCTCGAGCGCTACGTCTACGGGTCCGCCGAGGTAGTGGGTTTGATGATGGCCAGGGTGATGCGTGCCCCGGACGCCGGGCTGGATCACGCGCGCCTGCTGGGGCACGCCATGCAGATCACGAACTTCTTGCGAGACGTGGCCGAGGATCACGCACGCGGCAGGATATACATCCCTTTGGAGGACTTGCACAGGTTCGGGATAGACCCTAGTAGCTGGGGACCGGGTATACCGGAGGGGCGTTTTCGGGCCCTAATGGCCTACCAGATAAGGCGGAACATGCAACAGTACAGAGAGGCTCACCAAGGGTTGCGCTACGTGCCCCCCGCCTGCAGGTTCGGCGTGGCCTTGGCGTCGTGCAGCTATCAGAGCGTGCTGTACCGCATCTCCAGGGATCCCGTCAGCGTGTGGCACAACAGGGTCAAGAACGCTCGTGGGGACTACCCACCCGTGCTGTGGAGGGCTGCCTATGCCTCTTTCCTGGCGTGATCTGCGCTGGCTGCTGAAGGTCTCGCGCCCCAAGTTCTGGCTGTACCTGCTGGGCACCTACGCGCTGGGCTGCATCCTTGGGGCGGATAGCCTCCCTGCGCTCGTGAGCTGGCGGACGCTGTGGTTCTTTGTCTGGTTCACGTTGCCAGCTAACCTGCTGCTGTACGGCGTCAACGATCTCTCGGACTACGATACCGATGTGCACAACCCCAAGAAGGGCGATTGGGAAGCGCTCGTGCGGCCAGAGATGCGCCCCAGGCTGCTTGTGGCGGTGTTGATAGCTGTTGCGCTCGCTATTCCCCCGCTGTTGGGCGCTAGCCCTTTGAGCTGGTTGGCCTGGCTGCTGTTCATACTGCTCTCGGTGGCCTACAGCGTGCCACCGCTGAGGCTGAAGTCCAGGCCCGTGATAGATTCGCTGAGCAACGTGCTGTACGTCACGCCTATGTTCTTGGGGTGGTCGCTCTACTCGAGCTTTCCACCCTCCTGGTACCTGGCACTGGCCGGTATGTGCTGGTGTGCCGCTATGCACGCCTATTCTGCTATCCCAGACATAGTGCCAGATACCCGCGCCGGCGTGAGGACCGTGGCCACGCTGCTGGGAGAGTTGGGCACGCTCCGATATTGCCTGGTGATGTATCTTTTGGCGGCCATCCTCGTATTGCCTAGAGACCTGTTCTCCGGCGTCATCCTGATGGTTTATCCAGGCATCATGCTCGCCCAGATGCGCCTTGCCCCCCATGCCGTGGCGCGTTGGTATCCCTATTTCCCGTTGATCAATGGGCTAGCTGGCATGGCCATCACTATCCGCTTCCTGCTGCCCTTGTCGATCCATTCCCCGGTGTGAGCCTAGAAAGGACTCCAGCAGGTCAGCGGTGGTGGACGTGCCTACTTCCGACCTGGCCCTCTCGGCGAGCTCTCTGGCCGCCTCGGAGGCCGGCCCTTCCAGGACCTCTCGCAGCGCTCGGAGGAGCGCCGTGCTGGAGTAGGCCCGCAGCAGGAGGACCTCGGCGATGCCCGCCTCCTGGGCGCGAGCGGCGTTGAAGAAGTGGTCCGCGCCCCATGGGAGGATAAGCTGGGGAATGCCCGCGAGCATCGCCTCCTGCACGGTGCCCACGCCCCCGTGGTGGATCACCGCCGCGCAGCGGGGCAGGACCTCGTGGAACGGCACAAAGGGTACCGCCATGGACCTCTTGCCCACATGTCCCTCTCGCGGTCCCACCAGGAGCGCCCTGGCACCTAGAGTCTCCACCGCTCCCAGACAGACGCTATAGAGCCGGTGGGAGTGTTCGTCCTCCCCGTGCGCCATCGAGCCCGCGGTCACCAGCACCAGGCTACCTTGGCCCTCCAGGAACCGCTTGAGCTCAGGGCTCGGATGCCACGCTCTGTACCCCCTGTAGGGGCAGTAGCCGGTCTGGTGCACCTGAGGAGGCCATCTTGACGACACGGGAGTAAAGCTGGGCAGGGCGGTAAGGATTGATAGGTACGGGGAGAGGTTGCCAGTGAGCATCCAGTCCGATCTGGTAGGCAGTCCCAGAGCTCCCCTATGCTCGTTGACCAGTGGGTCCACGTACCGGCGCATCCACCATTGACCCACAGCCCAACCCGCACGACTCAGAGCTTGTCGCAGAAGAGGGGGGCACGCAGTAGGTAAGGGGTAGGGAGATAGCTCCGATGGTAGGATGGCTGGGGCTATGAACACGGTGGCCCAAGGTATCCGAACCATCTCCGCGGCCGAGGCTGCCGCCAGTTGGGTGGCCGAGGACACCAGCAGATCGTACTCCAGACAGAGGCGGGCCAGGCTCCTGGCTCGCTCGGCAAGCCAAGGAGACTCGGCAGCCACCACGCTCCGAGTGCTTGCGAAGGGCGCGGCCCTGCCGAAGGGGAAGGTGATGCCCCTAAGGGCCGACCCCTCCGCAGCTGGATCGCCAGGTAGCGTGTGGACGAGGAAGCCTTCCTCCTCACCCCTGCCGGCAAGGGACGGTGGCAGGGCTAGGGCTACCCGGTGTCCCCTACGGGCGAGCTCCTTGCCCACGGCCAGCTGCTGGCTCAGATCGCCAAAGGACCCGGAGGTGGTGATCAGTACCTTGGCCAAGCGCGTGCTCCTCTCAGTGTGTCGCTCATTATAATAGTAGCTGATGGTATCAGTTGTGGAGGTGAATCATGGTCAGCAGCGTTGTGCGTGACAAGATGAAGCAGATCCTAGAGGATAGGCTGGCGGATGATGTCAATCTCGTGCTCTTCTCCCAGAAGGAGCTACCTATATATGTACCCGGCAGGGAGTGCCCGCAATGTCCCGTTGCTAGGAAAGTCCTCGAAGAGCTAGTGAGTATATCCCCCAAGCTGCAGCTCGAGTTCCACGACATCTACTCCGAGGGTGACCTGGCGCGCGAGCGAGGGGTGGAGCGCATTCCCACGATAGAGATAGAGGGCAGGAATAGGGGCAGGATGAGGTTCCTTGGAGCCCCCACGGGTCATGAGCTGTCCGCCCTGTTGGACGCGATCTCGGATGCCTCAACAGGATCCACCAGCCTAGGGAATGATACTAAGCAATGGCTGCAGGAACTGGGCTCATCGCTGCACATCCGGGTGTTCAGCACCCCGACATGCCCGTACTGCCCTCAGATGGCGCGCTTGGCCTGGCAGCTTGCTGTCGAGAGTCCTCAGGTGACCGCCGAGGTGGTGGATGCCACGGCTTTCCCGGACCTAGCCCAGCGCTACATGGTGTACGGTGTGCCCAAGACAATCGTCAACGACCGGCTCAGCCTCGAGGGTGCCGTGGCGGAGGCTGATCTGGTTGCGCAGCTGCGCACCCTGCTCGTGCCCCCATCGGAGGATCGCAGGGGAACGGAGTGATACCTCTCATCAGTCTTTGTGGGCTAACATCGCCAGGGCTGCGTCCTCGTCCGTCACGAGGATGTTGATCAGTCCCGCCCTCGCGGCCCCGATGTTGGCCAGCGCCTTGTGCTCTCCCCAACTCACCCCCACTTTGTTGGGCACGGCCCTTAGGACGTCGCTCGATACGGCTAATATCCTGTCGTGAATCTCCAGCGGGGCTATCGAGCCGTCGAGCATGAAGAATGTGCCGCAGATGTCGCCCACCGCTCCCTGCCCGGCTATGTACTCCAGATCGGCATCGTTGAGGTACCCTGCCCTGTAGAGCCCCGACCTCTGGCTCACCAAGCCGACGGAGACGAGGGTGATGTCTGACCGCCGGGCGACCTCGAGCGTCCGCCGGATGTGCTGGTCGCGCAGCAGTCCCTGCCTGACCGAGCTGTCCGTGACTATCATCGGTGCGTGCAAGTAGTACACGGTGGCCCCCAGCATGTTACCCAGCTGTGAGGCTATCTGAGCTCCATCTATGTCTGGAGTCACACCTCCTATGCTGCCCATAAGCTGAGCCACCTTGACATCCTTCTTTGGCGTCAGGTACCCGCTGCTCACCGTCTCATAGACGGCGCTGCCCCAGCCCAGGCCTATGGTGCTGCCCTGCCGGATGATCTTCTGGAGGTACCTGGCTGCCAGGGCTCCCACCTTCTTGCCCGTGTCTAGACCAAACATGCTATTGGTCTGGCGAGCTAGCACCACGCAGTCCTTGAGGTTGAACCTTGCCTTCAGCTCGCCCTCCAGGCGGCTATCTCTTTGCAGGGGATGGTTGATGCGCACCTCTACCAAGCCAGACTCCCTGGCGCTCTTCAGCATCCTGGACACGTGGGATCTAGACAGACCAACACGGCGTGCTATCTCATCCTGAGTCAGCCCGTCCATGTAGTAGAGCTGGGCGATCTCAGCCAGCATCAAGGTGTTTTCCAGAGACTCCCTCGTTCTAGGCGACATCCAACCTCCACCCTTATGGGAAAATTATAGATATAGCTGAGCAAGTGTGCAATAAAACACCCCTTAACAACCTATGAAAAGTATCTTAAATGCACATTTGTGCATATTTAGCAACAATGTGCCCAGAAGATATTGAACTTGGCAGGGAGAGGTGATATCTTAATCGGCACCAGTTCAGGTGCAAGGAGGTTTCGGCAATGAACTCGAGTCCAGGTAAACTCAAATCCTATCTGTTACCGGTGCTCATCCTCGCGCTGCTACTGGGTGCGTGTGGAGGGCAAGCGGGACAGACCCCGACAGTTGGGCAGACTACGTCTCCGTCCCCATCACCATCGGTTGCTAGTCCGTCTCCTTCGGCCGCACCTTCGGCATCACCCAGTGCATCTCCTACCCCTGCGCAGGCTGGGCAGTCTCCACAGCCCACGCAGGGAGCAGCGAGCGATCAGTGGTGGCG
>JBHORE010000127.1:0-4907 GCA_042408415.1 Thermobaculum sp. | reverse complement strand
AAAGTATATGCTGGACCCGAGCATCCCCACGCTGCTCAACAGCCAAAAGAATACAAAATCACTAATCTGAAGTAGATTGGACGGAGGGCAGATTGACTAACTGCAGTAAGATATTACTACGGAACAGGTAGAAGAAAGACCTCTGTTGCCCGTGTGCGTCTTTATCCGGGTAACGGCCAGATAATAGTCAACGATAAATCTGCCGAGGAATACTTTGGCGGGAGAGATGCTTATCGAGTTGCTCTAGAGCAGCCCTTCCGGGTTACCGGTACTCAGGGCAGGTTTAATGTAGTGGCTAAGGTCGAGGGCGGTGGAGTCACTGGACAAGCTGAGGCTGTACGCCACGGTATAGCTAGAGCTTTACTTGAATTCGATGAGAACTTGCGCCAATCGCTTAAGCAGGCGGGTCTATTGACAAGGGATCCGAGAGTCAAAGAGCGCAAGAAGGTTGGACTTAAGAGAGCTCGTAAGGCTCCACAGTACACCAAGCGATAATCTCCTTGCAAACTAATTTTGCCTTTCTATCTCGAATGAAACAGTTCAGGGAGATGGTGATAATTAACTATCTCTCCCTGAACTGTTTTGTTATTTGCTGATTTCGAATAGCAATCTATAGATCTCGTCACAATCGAAGCCTATACACGGGGGAGGAGTTACGCCTATTATCCTGTCTCCCTCCCAAGCTATGGATGCTGCGGCTGGGTTATACAACTGCTTACCGTTTGGAAGAACAAAAGAAGGACTACCCTGTGGGTCCAGTCTTTCTTGTGACTGCTTGTAATCCTGTCTCACAGCCTCAAGGGATTCCTCCGAATCCATATATCTCTTGAAACTGTCTACGTTTAACCCAACTCTATTTGCAATGCTTAATAAGACTTCTATTCGGGAAATATCTATCCCCTCTTGAAACATAGCTCTACGCACTTGTAGATCGAATTCTAGGAACTTATCGTACGACTGTATAAGAGCAGCTTTAGCTGCTCTGAAAGCAGGGATAGCGGTGTTAGGAAAACTGCTATCCCTGTACACTCCAAATACAGCTCTCTGATCGTGAACTGCAGCTATCCACCACTCAGCTTCCAAAGATTCTCTAGAAGTGGGAACACCGTTAACCCATTCTAAGGGCAGAGCCTTTATTTCCAAATTTACATCATGTTTATATTCTTTGATAAGAGGATCTATCCTGACTCTTGATACATACGCCCATGGGCATATATAGTCTGCCCAGAACTCAAGAGTAGCCATTTTTAATCTCCTATACGACTTGCTACGCTTCCACTGGTGCTCCAGCAGTAAGCGTCCTACTTAGATAGGCTTCTATAAACGGATCAATTTCTCCATCTAGCACGGATTCTACGTCTGAGACCTCATAACCCGTACGATGGTCTTTTACCATCGTGTATGGGTGGAGGACATAGGATCTTATCTGAGAGCCCCATCCTGTTGCAATGTGTTCTCCCTTGAGTTTAGCTTGTTCCTCGGCTTGCCTTCTCAGCTCTAACTCTAGTAGCCGAGCTCTAAGTATCTTTAATGCTGTCTCCTTGTTCTGAAACTGAGACCGCTCGTTCTGGCAGGTTACTACTATGCCTGTTGGGATGTGTGTGATCCTCACCGCAGACGACGTCTTGTTTACGTGCTGCCCTCCTGCGCTCGAGGCCCTATAAGTATCGATTTTGAGGTCTTCCTCTCTTATCTGGACTTCAGGGGTTTCTTCAACGTCGGGAAGAACCTCTACAAGGGCAAAGCTTGTGTGCCTTCTATGGGCCTGATCAAAAGGTGATAGTCTTACCAGACGATGCTGACCAGCTTCTGCCTTGGCATAACCGTAAGCATATTTACCTTTGACCTCTATGGTAGCGGATTTGAAGCCTGCTTCTTCTCCTTCAATACTGCTTACAAGCTCCGCTTGCCAGCCTCTTCTTTGTGCCCATCGGAGATACATTCTGACCAGCATAGAGGCCCAATCCTGGGCATCTATACCGCCTTCCCTAGCATGAATAGCTATGATTGCATCCTCCTGGTCATAACTTCCAGAAAGAAGTAGTTCTAATTCAAGATGGTTTAGCTGGTTTTCTAGGGCACGAATCTGTGAAGCAGCTTCATGAAAATCCGAAGCTGAATCTTCTTCATAGGCCAGATCCAGTAAGACCTCAGCGTCCTCTAGCTGACGCTCTATCTTGCTCCATACCTCTAGTTGATCTCTCAAGGAGTTTAATTTTTTCATTACCTTTTGAGCCTCAGCCGGATCAGCCCAGAGATCGCTGCTGGCAGCTTGCTGCTCCAATTTTTCTATCTCTGAACGCTTATTCTCCAGGTCAAAGATGCTCCTTGAAGGTGGATATCCTTTGCCTAAGATTATCTATCTTGTCCTTCAACTCTTCGTACATCTACTTTTACCTCCGTCAATTGGTCTTGCTACACTTAGCAACTCTGCAGGCGTAATCAACCACCTCTTTTTGCCTTGCACTCAGGGTCTGATAGACCTCTTGTGCAGCAATATAGTACATGTCCAGTGCTGCCCGACAACTTTCTGTGAGGGCTATACCATCACAGAGTAGAGCCTGCTTCATAGCTTGGGAGAATTTATTCCCCATAATGTTAGAGATCTTATCCCAGACCTCATTCTCACTTCTATATAGAATCTTTTTTTGTACCGCCAGTATGACAGGGATTCTCAGTGCTAGTACTGATCTCTGGACTGCTGCGTTAGCCCAATTAGGTTTATCCATGCTAACAACAAGCTTAACCACTTCTTCAGCGAGTCCAGTGATCTCGTCTGCTACGTATCTGTCTATCCTCTTTGGATCTATCTCTTCCCATGTCCATTCTAGTGCATGTCTCTTGATCTGATCAGCAATTCCGCTGGGATCGTATAAGATGGCTGCATCCCTCCATGCGGGTACAGTATAGACTGCTCTTTCAGGAGCATGGAATGCCAGGTATTCATCTTCCATCTTGTGCCAGGAGATAGAAACTAATCTGTTGTCTATAATTCTGAGGGTGTATCCTGGCCCTTCTCCCAATGCATAGATGTCGATATCTGATCTGCTATCTGCATCTCCCCTGGCATTACTTCCTACAAGAATCACCGCTGCAGCACCTTGTGCTGCTAATTCTCCGGATAGTCTTATGACTAACTCGTTTACCTGCTCTTCCATATTTCTTAACCTAATTTAGCTTGGAGTTTATTCTGCTTTGGATCAATGACTTCAGATTTTGAACAGTCTTTTGGGTTGACTGTAAAGTTCTTGGGTCTTGTGTTTCGGGCTCTAACATGCTATCTGGGGGGGGATAGCCATAGGTTTCCTTAAATTTTCCTATCCAACTATCAGGCAAAATGTCTGGAGTCTCTTGACCAGAAATGGCCAAAGCTATTGCTGCCCATGCTAGACACGCATTAGAGGGTTTGTATCCCCCTCCTCCTAGAAGTAACAACCTGCCATTACATATTTCTTCTGATAGCTCAGCTATCGATCTTGCGAAGTTAGTGTAGGTGTTGTTACTCCAACTCAGCATGGCTAGAGGGTCTCCGTAATGAGCATCAGCTCCACATTGCATGACTATCAGTTCGGGTTTGAACTCCCTTATCGAAGGTTCTATGACTTCTCTCCAAGCATACATAGCTGAGTCGTCGCTTGCTCCTGGTGCAAGCGGTATGTTTCGTTTTAGCCCTGATGCACTTCCCTCTCCTATTTCCTGCACAAATCCAGTTCCTGGGAATAGTGTCCTACCATCTTGGTGTAGATCTAAGTCTAGAAGCCAATCTTCAGCATAGAATCCGTAAAATACTCCATCCCCGTGATGGACATCTATATCTATATATGCTGCCTTATTAATGCCATATTTGTGCCTAGCTATCTCTAATGCAATAGCTGCATCATTGAGTATACAGAACCCAGAAGCTCTGTATCTATGTGCGTGATGTAAACCCCCGCCTGGATTGAATGCATAGACGGATTTTGTTAGCACTGCATCCAGAGCTTGTAGCGTGGCCCCGACTATCCACAACGAGGCTTGCAGACATCCTCGGAAACTTGGAGTATCTCCTTGATCTAGATAGATGTCCCCTGTCTTTTCGACTTCCTGCAGGAAATTTATGTACTTTTCTTGGTGAAAGGCAAGTGCCTCTGCTATGGATGCTTGGCGTATAGGTAATAGTTGGTTCTTATGGGAAAATAATCCCAGATCTTTCATGAGATCAACAGACAGTTTTACTCTTTTCTGGTTAAATGGATGGGATGGTCCAAAGTAGTAGGTTAGGATTTCATCTCCATAGAAAACACAGAGGGGTCTATTCATAATTAGGCTAACTCCTAGCTAGATAGAATATTCTTCCGTCAAACTCGTTTTTTGTAGACTCTTTCCTTGTATCATACAAATTCTAGAAGGTGAACGGAGTTACTTGTGGTATCTGAAGGTCTGGCAAGAAATTCGCGCAAGCTGATAGTTGTGGGCCTTATGTTGGCTACTTTCCTCTCGGCTATGGACAGCAGTGTAGTAAGCACCGCTATGCCGACTATAACCGGCATTTTAGGTGGTTTTAGCCTCTACAGTTGGGTATTCTCGATATATCTTCTGACGTCCACAGTCACCGTTCCTATATATGGAAAACTTGCCGATCTTTATGGTCGTAAGAGGGTTCTACTGTTTGGTATTCTCGTGTTCTTGTTGGGTTCTGGTCTATGTGGTTTGGCTCAGAGCATGCTCCAGCTGGTCATATTCAGAGGTATTCAAGGTGTTGGGGCTGGTGCAATACTCCCCATTACTATGACTATCTTCGGAGATATCTTTAGTATTGAAGAGAGAGCCCGGGTACAAGGTTTGACGGGTAGCGTGTGGGGGATATCTGCCATCGTTGGTCCTGCTTTAGGTGGGTTAATAGTTGACAACACTAGCTGGCGCTGGGT
>JBHORE010000125.1:0-10593 GCA_042408415.1 Thermobaculum sp. | reverse complement strand
CGAGCTCTCTTCTCTCCTGCACGGCTCTCTCGTATGCCAAGTGCCCTTCGCGTGTTCTCAACAGGATATCCCGCGCCTGTTTGCTTCGCTCCAAATCTTGCCGGGCTTTGGCTAGATGATCCCGCAAGCTATTAATGCGCTCCTCGTGTCGTCTATGTTCGCCTTCAAGAGCTTCGATTTGTTTTTGTTTTTGTTCCAGTTGCCGCTTGATCTCGCGTACAGATGCCAGATCATTCTCGCATGCTCTTAGCTCATCATCTATTCTGTTATTTTCGTTTGCAAGTCCATGTATCTTCCCCTCGAGCTCAGGTATCCTCTCTCTAAAAACCTTGAGGGTTTCCTGCCTATTCCCTAGAGTTAGCAGCTGGTTTTGGATGTACCTATCGGTCTCTCTGAGGTTATCGAAAGCAGTCTTGTATTCTTCCAGATGAAGCATGGCATTAAAAGTATCTTTGCGCTTGCTTGAGGTCATCAGGAAAGGTGCGCATAACGCCCCTTGGGGAACACCCACTGCGTTCTCGAATATATCCCCTAGATCCATCTCATCCTGGAGCCCCATAACCTTCTTGAGCCATTCCTTGACGTCAGCACTGCCTTCAGCCACACGGTAACCAGTTTCTAGGTCTAATACGCACCATGGTGGAGACTTCTTGATTTGTCTTATTACTTGGTATTCTCTACCATCTGGCGGTACCAGTGTGACGGAGACAGTGCCGTATTTAGCGCCTTCCCGTAGGAATTCATCTTGGCTGTAGGGGAGGAAGTCAAATAGCGCCCACCCGATAGCCTCAAGGATAGTGGTCTTGCCAGCACCATTCTCGCCGTGTATGGAGTTCGTGCCGGCCTCAAACTCAATGGTGGTATTATCATAGCTTTTTATGTTTGTTAGATGCAGCTTAAGTATCTTCATGTCTCTAGTTTATTGATTATCGTGTTGTCTTGTTGGGAAAATTCCTCTCTCAGGGCTTCTTCTATGAGGGTTATTATCTCCTCAGGAGGGACATTGAGTAATGCCCGATCTTTAATCTTCTGTATGCTCTCAGCCCATGTGCGCCTTCTGTCCTTGAAAGCAGGGTAATCTTGAATAAGGGACTCAAAAACCTCGAGCTCAAGAGATCTTCGATCTATCTGTCCAGTGCTATCCAATGGCACGTCTGGAGAGTAACCGCTCGGGAGAGTGTTGTTCTTGATCTGTACAGTCAGAGGATTCACCTCTTCGTAGATCTTTTCCTGCAAGCTCTTTAGTGCTAAGAGTTCTTCCGAGAACCTGAGACTGCCGCTCAGTGTAATGTGGATAATGGGTTGTGAAGGGTTCTCGTTATATTTGGGTATCCTAGAGCGAACCTTATCGATGACTGCTATCTCAAGATCTTCTGGGGTATCGTAGTACTTGACGTCTAAGAAAATTCGGTAGAAAGGACGTCTTGTAGGCACACTGATATGCTTGACCTCGAGCACTTCTCCTTTATTTATGTCTGCAGTTACCTCATAGAAGCCCCTTTCCCAATCGGCCTCTTCAACACTACAGGTCTCCAATGAGCCTGGATTGAAGGCCCAGTTGTCTATCTCATATCTCTTGTGTACGTGTCCCATAGCCAAATATTTGCAGTGCGGCCTAATAAGGTCGAGGTGGTAGCTGGTGATTCCTCCTATAGCTCTGGGGATTTGACCCTCTAGTCCCTCATGAACCATGAATATATTGAATCGGTTGCCATCTACCTGTAACTTGCTGGTTATCTGTTCAAGTATTTTTCCTGTGCTGGTGCCATAGTACTTTATGCCGTACACTCGTACAGGGCCAAGGTCTATAAATGATCCTAGCTTTGATTCGTGATCCCATGGTTCCATGAGAACGCTACCTCCCCTATGCACGGGAGATAGCAAGTGAATCAGCTCTGCTGCTGAGGATAGGAAGTCTAGGAAGGACCAACCTGAGTTGAGGAATGCTCTCTCATGGTTCCCTTCGACACAAATTACTGGGATGTTAGCGTCTTTCAAGCTCCTTAGAGCTAAGTAAGCCTGAGATATGGTGCGTCCGTCTATGTTTCGTTTATGGAAAAGGTCGCCTGCGATGAGCATGAAGTCGACTTTGGAGCTTATAGCGTAATCGCAGACGTACTTGAATGCCCTGGCGAAATCATCAGCTCGTTCTGAGATCCCATATTGGTGGAATCCCAGATGTACATCAGCTGTATGAATCCACTTTACCTTCATGTCATTTTCTTTCTAGTTGCCTGTTTTCTTTCACTAACTATATCAATACTTCTGATCAGTTGCACAAGATGCGGCGTTATGGTAGGAACTAATTGGACATATCTTCAGTGTTGGAGTATATTGAGACTAAACATGTAGGCTAATTTGTAGTCTTCCCTGGAAGGGAGAAGGTGTTTGGCGAGGGGTAAATCGCTTCGCCAGTTGCAGTGCCTAGAAGTTGTAGGCTTCCTCGGTGGTCTTGTAAGGCCCCTAGTATCTGGTTGTGTCGTGAGTATTCCCCTTGGAGAAACGAGTTGTAGGTAATCTATTTAGCTCCCTTTTAAGGGCTGGAAAGAGAGAGGGTTATGAGACAGGCGAGAACTATAGGAGAGCTTAGATCCTCAGGCTATCAGGTAAGGTCCGTCAAGGATGAGATGAGGCAGAACTTAATACGTAAAATCCGAAGAGGAGAGGATCTTTTCCCAGGAATAGTGGGTTACGAGGATACGGTTATTCCCCAGATAGAGAATGCTATCCTGTCTGGGCAGGACATAATCTTGCTTGGAGAGAGGGGGCAGGCAAAGACTCGCATAGCGCGTTCGTTGGTAAATCTATTAGATGATCACATACCTGCCATTGCAGGCTGTGAAATCAACGACAACCCCTTTGAACCTATCTGCGCCAGCTGCAGGATGAAAGTGGAGGATATGGGTGATGATACTCCTATAGAGTGGATACCACGTGACCGTAGGTATGGCGAGAAGCTAGCCACTCCCGATATCACCATAGCTGACTTGATAGGTGAGGTAGATCCGATTCGTGTAGCAGAGGGAAGATATCTTTCCGATGAGCTTACTATCCACTATGGATTGGTGCCCAGAACCAATAGAGGAATCTTTGCCATCAATGAGCTGCCTGATCTTGCGGAGCGTATACAGGTAGGTTTGCTTAACATAATGGAAGAAAGGGATGTCCAGATCAGAGGTTACAAGATAAGGCTGCCCCTTGACTTGTTTGTGGTAGCTAGTGCTAACCCTGAGGATTATACCAATAGGGGGCGCATAGTAACCCCTCTCAAGGACAGATTTGGCTCTGAGATCCGAACTCACTACCCAGAGGAGCTCGAGTATGAGATAGAGATCATGGAGCAGGAGGGGAACGTTCCCGAGATTGCGGGGGTAAACCTGCTTGTGCCTCAGTTCATGAAAGAGATCATAGCCGAGGTTACTCACCAGGCGAGAAGATCGACTGATATAAACCAGCGCTCAGGGGTGAGCGTGAGGGTATCGGTTAGTAATTATGAGACGGTTGTATCTAGCGCTCTAAAGAGGGCTATTAAGCTTGACGAGACTACAGCTGCGCCTCGAATCAGTGACCTGGATGCTATGATTGCATCTACTTGTGGCAAGATAGAGCTAGAGTCTGCTGGCGATGTAAGTGAGGAACGCGTAGTCCGCAAGCTGATACAGAAGTCTATCCTGACTACTTTCAATAGATACTTCCAACTGTCCGATTTTGCTGATTCCATAGTCAAGTTCAACTCAGGAGCTGTCATAGAGACCTCGGACCTCATGCCGTCGGAGGAGTATGCTAAACAAGCTCTTGACTGGGAGGATATGAGGACAGCGGTTCAGCGACTTGGAGTGGGCGAACACCCAGCCGCGGTAGCCTCTGCAGTTGAGTTTATCCTAGAGGGACTGCATCTAAGCAGGAGGCTAAACAAGGACAGGATGGATGGGCACGCATTTTATAGGCGTTAGAGTAGGTAGTCCTCTTTAGGAGAGGAGATGGGCTATGAGATATAGATATTCTAGGTGGGACAACACTCAGCAGCTAGACGATCTTACAGCTGAGGAGGTACTGGATGCTTTATCCGATGACTTGATCGCGGATGGTGACCTCTGGAGCGCTCTTCGCAGAATGTACAGGTGGGGAGATGAAGGCAAGCTGAACAACCGTCTTGCTGGCCTACAAGATCTACTTGAGAAGCTCAGGATGCGACGCCAGCAGGAGCTTGCCAGGCATGATCTTGGATCTTTACTAGAGGATATCAAGCAGCGTTTGCAGGACGTGGTTGATACAGAGCGTAGTGACATCCAATCCAGGCTTGACCAGATGAGAGATCCCCAATCTGCTGCTCCAGACCAGGGCAGTCCACAGGATAGCCAAGGGGCGGATTTTGACCAGGGGGCTCTTAGGCAGCTCTTCGAGAAGATGGCTAACAAGAAGCTGCAATTTCTGGATAATCTACCGGAAAGTCCTGCTGAAAAGCTCAAGCGGCTTTCGGATTATGAGTTTATGAGTCCGGAGGCACAGGCCAAGTTCAACGAGCTGCAGCAGATGCTGCAACAGCAGTTCGTGAATCGCCAGTTCCAGGGAATGCAGCAGGCGTTGCAGAACATGACCCCTGAAGACCTTCAGGCCATGAAGGAGATGGTCCGAGATCTGAACGAGATGCTGAAGCAAAAGATGCAGGGGATTGAGCCGGACTTTCAGTCCTTTAAGCAGAAGCATGGCAGGTTCTTCCCTCCAGATATAAATTCCCTGGACGAGTTGATGGAATACCTCCAGAAGCAAAGGGCTCAAATGGAGAGCCTAATGAATAGTTTATCTCCAGAGCAGAGGGCCCAACTCCAACAAATGATAGATGATTTAGTGAAAGATGAAGATTTAAGATGGGAGTTGGCAAGCATGGCGGCGATGCTTGAGCAGCTTATGCCTAGCGATCAGTTTGCTAACTCCTACAACTTCACCGGCTCACAGCCTCTGGGCTTGCAAGAGGCAATGGACCTAATGGCCAAGATGCAATCAATGGATCAGCTTGAGAGCGATCTGGAGTCTGCGCAATATACTGGTGATCCGAGCTCTGTTGATGCTGAAGCTGTCAGGCAACTATTGGGTCCTGAGGCAGCAAGAGAGCTTGAGCAACTGCAGAGCATCACGCAGATCCTAGAAGATGCAGGACTGATTCAAAGGAATGGGGATAGGTGGGAGCTGTCGCCAAAAGCCATAAGGCGCATAGGACAAAAGGCGTTAAGAGACATATTTACCAAGCTGCAAAGAGGACGCTTTGGTGGACATGATATGGATCGCCATGGTGTGGGGGGTGACAGGACTGACGAGAGTAAGCCTTATGAGTTCGGCGATCCTTTCCTTCTAGATATGAAGCAAACTATCATGAACGCAGTGGTTCGCAATGGCCCCGGCACACCTGTGAGCCTGTCACCAGAGGATTTTGAAGTTTATAGGACGGAACAGCGCACTCAAAGCTCTACTGTACTGATGATCGACATGAGTAGGTCGATGATGCTCAGAGGATTATTCTTCTCAGCTAAGAAGGTGGCTCTTGCTTTAGACAGCTTAATAAGAGGGCAGTTCCCCAGGGACCACCTGTACATAGTAGGATTTGCTTACATAGCTAGAGAGATGAAGCCTTATGAATTGCCGTCGATTATGCTAAGCGAATATGAATACGGTACTAACCTGGAGCATGGCTTGATGCTGGCTCGCAAGCTGCTCTCAAAGGAGTCGGGTAGTAAGCAGATCATTATAGTGACGGATGGTGAGCCGACCGCTCATATGGAACATGGTAGAGTCATCTTCAACTATCCGCCACTAAGGGAAACGTATGCTGCAACACTTGCTGAAGTCAAGCGTTGTACTAAGGAGAACATAGTAATAAATACATTTATGCTCGACAGGAGTCCGTACCTAAGCGCTTTCGTCGATCAGATGACCAAATTAAATAAGGGTAGAGCATTCTATGCTACCCCAGAGAGGCTAGGAGAGTACGTGCTGGTAGACTACGTAAATCAGAAGAGAAAGTTTATTCGGTAAGTTGTGAGAGCAGCCTCTTTAGGGTGTCAAGATCTTGCTCAACCTGAGAACTAACTTGCTCCAGCAGAGGTGGCTTAAGCTTGAGGATATAGGCGGTGTGATAAGTAGGGATCACGATGGAGTCATAGGGGCCGGGGAAGATTTTCCCTCGGTCCCTAGATATCTTGAAGCTAGATCCAAGTAATGCTTTGCCCGCGCTTGCTCCCAATGCAACTATGATCTTAGGCCGTATTATAGATATCTCAAGTCTCAGCCAATGACTGCAAGCTTTATACTCTGATGCTGTGGGGGCTCTGTTACGCTTCCTGGGGTCTTTGAGATCTACGGAGCGGTGCTTGACCACGTTTGTTAGCCATACTTCTCCTCTAGTCAAACCTAGCCTGTGAAGCCACGAATCCAGCACTCTGCCAGAGGGACCACTGAAAGGCTTACCGGTGAATTCGTCGTGCTCCGAAGGAGATTCTCCGATGATCATCAAATTGGCTTGGGGATCTCCGTCCCCTGGTATAGCTGTTCTGCTGTACAGATAGAGGTCGCATCTTTGACAGGATTGAAGGTCTTGTGCTATTTGCTGGAGATCATGAGGTTTTTGCATCTTTCAGAATTGTCTCTAGCGACGACTGTGATCTGCTCTATAAATTCAGGACTCTGTCATTGTATAGTTATTCTAATTGGGGAACAAATTATCCTTTGAAGGGATCAATAGAGGCAGAGGGAGGGTAATCTGAGGGGTTCAAGTACTCAGTACGAGCCTATAGGTTTGATAGCGAGCCCTAGCTATATACCTATGATAGCTTTGGGGTTAATAATAGTAGGTGTGTTTGCCTTCCTGCTTCTACCTGCTTTGCTGGCTGTGCCGATTTCTCTGTTATGCTTCCTGACAGTATGTGCAACGGTACCCTATATAGGCCTCGTGTGGGTGATGATCTCGGTGATATTTCACTTCCTAGTAAGGAAACATTTATTCTCTTTTGATGTATCGATAGCGGATGTTTCTCTATTAGGGGCCACCTTGGGAGTTATTGGTAGAGGATATTGGTATGGGTTGGTGGATGCACCTGAGCTATCTGTCATATTTGAGCGATTGAGACGCTCCCCTTATCTTATTCCTGCTCTAATACTGGTGGTAGAGGCTAGCTTCCATTTGATAAGGGCAGTGATGAATCCTGTCCCTGGGAGCAGCATAGTGGTTGCTTTGAGGGCATATACCCTGCTTGTTGAGCCCATATCTGTCTACATACTAGCATTGTTAAGCTTTAGGCATAGGCAGAACGTAACGTGGATACTAGATATGCTTTTACTGGCAGGACTGCTGGTGGCGTTAGGGGCGATCTATCAGGCCGGCAGAGACATTCTTGCTGGTGAGCTGTTCAGGACTAGAAGCTTTTTCAATCATCCAAACACCTTAGGGCTTTTTCTAAGCAGGATGATACCTTTCTATGTTGCCTTATGCCTGTTGATGAATGGACAGTGGTTGAGGAGGTTCCTGTATGGATCCGTGGTCGTGTTGATGGGGTTAGCATTACTGCTCTCGGGATCTCGTGGAGGCTTCCTTGGCGTGCTAGCTGCGCTGATTTTGTTGGCTGTAATCTTAAGGCGCTTCAGATGGCTTATACCTGTGGGTGTGGGAGCTGTTGTGATTTTGCTGATCATGACTTTGGCTGGTGAGAGCAGGTTTGGAGCCCTACTTGATCTTGGGAGCGGATCAGCTGACACGCGATGGAGGATCTGGAGGGCAGCGACTGAGCAGATAATAGCGCATCCTCTTCTTGGTGTAGGAATAGGCAATGTGGCATGGCTGGTCAAGTACGTGCCTAGAGAAAGGTTGGTAGGGGCTGAAATCGTTGATGCTCATAACTTCCTATTGGATTTCTGGTCAAAACTGGGAGCAGTAGGTTTGGGTTCATTGCTCGCGTTATTGCTCATTTTCTATCTCCTTGCGTGGGATAGCTACAAACATAAAGACGGATCGTACAGGGTGATAGCATTAGCGGCTATATGCTCAATGACTGCTGCTCTGGTACATGGATTGGTGGATGCTTTTTACTTTGGTGTGCCGATAGCTGTATTCTTTTGGTTCCTACTTGGGATAGTGGAAGTAACTGCTACAAATCCTGATATTCCCTCGCAACGGGAGTAGATCTTACCAGAAAAGATTGCCCATCTAGCTGTAGCAAGTCTTCTAGTAAATTTTTACCAACTTGGAATGACTCTACTATGGTATAGAGCGTTGGGCCGGCACCGCTCAGCACCCATGTCTGATGCGTGATCTCTTGAAGAGCATCATGTCGCTGTGCTAACTGTGGCCATACCCTGACAGCTGCAGGAAATAGAGAATTATATAGATCAGCATTGGTTATCTGCTGACCTGCCGCCATCTTGCGCGACAGTTGGACTGTGAAAGTACCATCAGTATATTCCCGTGGTTGAAGTGCGGCAAACACTCGCTGTGTCTTCCTTTCTAGCCTGAAAGGTGGTACGTGTAACAGAAAGTAGTATTCCCTTCTATATGGTATAGGACTTATTTTATCTCCTCTATCTCTACCTACTGCTGTACCTCCGTATAGGAAAAATGGCACATCTGCTCCCAGGCTGTAGGCTATAGTGAGCAGTTGCTCGTGAGATAGTTGTAGATTGCACAGCTTGTTTACACCTTCGAGAGTTGAAGCAGCGTCGGAACTGCCACCTCCAAGACCTGCTCCTGAAGGAATGCTCTTGCGGAGAATGATATCTATGCCGCACTCCTTAGACTTCAAGAGCATCTTAGCTGCAGTATGGATAATGTTGTCTTCTCCTGTTGGAGCGTCTCCGTTTACAAGCAGTCTTATACATGAGGATTGATTGGGTTTCAATGTCAGCTCATCCCCAAGACTCACTGTTTGGAAGATGGTTGCTAAGTCGTGATAGCCGTCGGTCCTTCTTCCTAGTACCTCTAGGCAGAGGTTTATCTTACAGTAGGATAGGATTCGCATTCCATTAGTTGTCTGCAAATTCTTGCCCAATCCTCCAGCGTTAGTTGTTCTGCTCTGACATTATGGTCAATAGATGCTTTGTCCAATAGAATAGCAATCTTGCTCTTGGGTATGTTGAGGCCAGAAGACAATGAATTAAGCAAGCTTTTGCGCTTTTGTGCGAAGCCTGCAGATGCTATTCTGAAATATACATCTGATGGGATGTCGGGGAAAAGTGGATGTTCTCTTACTCTCAGTCTAAGTACGGCAGAATCGACCTCCGGAGGAGGAATAAAAGCGGTGCGCCGGACTAATGTCACCATCTCCGGAATAGAGTAATACTGTACAGATATCGCTAACAGGCTCATCTTAGGAGGTGTGGCTGTTATTCTTTCAGCGACCTCTTTCTGAACCATTATGATCACAAGAGAAGGCCTGGGCTGGATCTCCAGAAATCTTCTGATGGCGTGGGAAGTAATATAGTAAGGGAGATTACCTATAATCTTATAGTTCTTCTCCATCCCACATAATTCGGCTACTAACTGAGGGTGCTCTATCTCAAGTATATTCCCCTGCACTATGTGTATGTTGGGGTACTGAGCCAATTCCTGCTTGAGAATTTGCACGAGGATTTCATCAAGCTCTATTGCCACTACGCATCTAGCGGCCGCTAGATGGTGAGTTAGTACGCCGGTGCCAGGACCAATCTCAAGGATAGTATCTTGCGGTGTGATCTCTGAGGCTTGCAAGATGGTCCTAAGCACTTTTGGACTTATTAAAAAGTTCTGACCAAGGCCCTTTTTAGGGTGTAGTCCGTACTTCTTCAATATGAGTCTGGGATCGTGAAAGTTATTGTTCACGGAGTGGGATTATAGCAGTCGCGTTGATCGTGAACAAATCTGTTATCCTTGATGAGCGATATTAGCTCAAAAACTTGTATAGTATTGGCAGCATAATAGACAAGATGGGAGAAGGTTAGCACAACCTTAAACAATGAAGATAGCCTTAGTATCGCCTTATGACTTTGCTACATACGGTGGCGTGAATCAACATATACTCCACCTCAAGAGGGAGTTTCAGAAGCATGGTCATAAAGTGTCTATAATTGCACCGGTGTCCGACTCTGGTGTAGAACTGGATATACCGGATTTCTACGGCTTTGGGGGCGTGGTTCCGATAGCTTTGAATGGATCTGTTGCTAGGCTGAGTTTCTCGCTTGATCTGAGATGGAAGATAAAGCTGTTAATGGAGCGTGAGAGGTTTGATATCGTACATCTGCAGGAACCTTTGATACCTGCGCTCCCTCTTGTAGTACTACAGTACTCTCGCTCCATCAATATTGGAACTTTTCATGCTTATGCTGAAAGTAGCTTAGGATATTTCTACGCTCGACCAGTGCTGCAGAGGTTCTTTAACAAGCTAGATGGTCTAATAGCTGTCTCAGAACCTGCCAAGGAATTTGCATCTCAGTATTTTGATGGGGAGTTTCATATAATACCCAATGGGGTGGATGTACAGACGTTTTCACATCATGTGGCTCCTGTTAAGGAGCTTATGGATGGTAGACCGAATATTTTGTTCCTGGGCAGATTCGAAGAGGAGCGTAAGGGAT
>JBHORE010000124.1:0-8584 GCA_042408415.1 Thermobaculum sp. | reverse complement strand
ATCCCTTATAGGTAGGCTACGAACCGCTACGGCCTGGAGCGCCTGTTCGTGGACCTGCAGGTTTCAATCCCTTATAGGTAGGCTACGAACCCGCGTAGCCCGTGTGCAACGTGTCCTCCCTCTGGCGTTTCAATCCCTTATAGGTAGGCTACGAACCAAGAAAAGTATAGGTGGGATGCGCAGAAAATGCAAGAGGGTAATGAGGGCCAAAATAGGGTGTTTGTGAGGGGCGATGGAGGTAACCATAGGTGGAATGCGGAGTTAGGGGCAGGCAGTGGGTGTGTCGACCCCCGGGGGGTACTACAGGATTGGAGGTCGACACATCCTGGAGAAGAGAGAAAGTCCCTCCCATAAGCTCCAGAGAGGGGGGCTATCCGGCACCCTCCCCAAGGTGATTATCTAACGCCGGGGAGGAGCTAGAGGGGTGGAAGTTGTGTATAACTCCCGATTTCCCGATTGTTAAGAAACCGGGAATCGGGCAAAAGAAATAGGGCACTACAGCTGAGGCATACTAAGATGACGGGGAGTTACTGGCTGTGGAACCTATGACGTGCCTTGGATGTTAGTACTGCCTTCGTCGGATACTATCAGGTGACCTTCGGAAGGCCAGGAAAGTATATCTGCACCGCCGGTGCAGGCAAAAGGGCGGAGCTGGCGCAGGGAGAAGCTATGCCCCTCCCTGTGATCACTTACTGCGCCTGGAACTCGTCGCCCGAGAGGTCCTCATCGTTGAACACCAGGCCGAGCTGGATGCCGTCTGGCGTCTCGATGAGGTCGATAGTGGAGCCGTCGAGCGCCTGGCTGACGTCCTCGGAGATATGGAGCACCTCCTGCCCTTCGTGCTCGATCACTTGATCGCCCAACTGAGCCTTGCCGCTCACCAGGCCGATCTCGCCAGTGTTGAGCACCTCAAGGCGGAGCACATCGCCCTCGGCGACCTCCACGCCCTGCAGGATCTCCTTTGCTGCTGTGCTGACGTTGACCATTAAGAACTCCTTTTCGTTATCTTCTGCGTTGACCCGATATAAAATAAATAAGCTCGGTCACAACGGGACCGAGCAACTCCCAGCGGCCTCGCCGTTGAGATTACCTATTATACAACTTATTGGCCGGATATGCGAGACCCCTGACTTATTTGCCCATAGGATTTGCCACTGGCGTGTGGTCGGGGCACAGCTTACGCGACTCTTCCTCCGAAAGGTAGGCGTCGATCAGCGCACACCTGTGGGGCGTGAGGCTGTTCGGGGAGGCGTTCTCCCGAAAGTAGGTGCATCCCCGGCAAGGCTCCGCCACGAAGAGCGCTCCCATCTCCTGCAGGCTCCAGAGTACCCGGCCGAGCCCCCGCTCAAAGATACGCCGCTCCTCGGGCGTCATATCGGCCAGCGCCTCTGAGAGGGCATCTCCCCAGCGAGCTAGCGCCGAGGCTACCCGTTCCCCCTCTGGCGTCAGGCGGAGCAGCGTGACCCTGCGGTCGTGGTCGCTGACCTCCCGCTGCAGCAGCCCCCTGCGCTCCAGGGAGTCCACCACGCCCACGGCACTGGCGTGCGAGCTGGCGAGCCACAACGCGAGATTGCTGACCGTCGTTGCGAAGCTCTTCGTGTGCCGCACGAATAGGAGCGTCTGTGCCTGCGCTGGCGTCAGGCCCTCCCCGTGCGCCCCCCTGGCGATGAGGGCGCGCATCGCCTGCCCCAGCCGCAGGAAGGTCATCGCCAAGCGGTCCACCTATCCTCCCTCCGCTGATCCCAGCAGGGCGTCGACCACGGCCGCCTGCAAGGTCTCTAGCCGGGGCAAGTGGCGGTGCGCCTCCCGCGCGATCACCCCCGGCAGGGAGGGATCCTGCGCGCTGGCCTCCGCGACCATCTGGGGCTCGCTCAGCCACCTGGAGAGCAGGTCGTCGTCCGCCTCCACGTGGAATAGGATGCCCCAGGCACTCTCGCCCCACCTGAATGCCTGGCAAGGGGTCACCGCCGAGCTGGCCAGAGGGACAGCTCCCCGTGGCAGGTCGAAGATGTCGCCGTGCCAGTGAAGCACCGTCTCCCTGGGAGCGAACCTCGAGAAGATGGGGTCGCTGGCTGCCTTGGGGGTGGAGATGATCTCCCCCCAACCGATCTCCTTGCCACGGGGATTGGGGTACACCCTGGCGCCGAGCGCCGCTGCAAGCAGCTGGCTGCCCAGGCAGACGCCGACGATCGGCACGCTACTCTCCAGGCAGCTGCGGATGAACTCCACCTCCTGCAGGAGGAAGGGATAATGTTCTCCCTCGTACACGCTCATCGGGCCTCCCATTACGAACAGGGCGGAGAAATCAGCTGTGGGCGGCAGCGTATCGCCGGCAAACAGGTCCACGTACTCCACCTCCGCCCCAAGGCGCACGATGTGACGCTCGAAAGCTCCCAGGTCCTCCCAGGGAACATGACGCAGCGCGATCACTCTCCTCAACACAAACTCCTTCCTCACCAGGCCTCGTTCTTGGCGTAAGGGCGTGCCCACAGCGTGGCCTGCAGTAGCACAGCCTTCAGCCAGGCCTGGTGCATCTTCTCCACCATCTCGGGCGGCTCTCCGCTCTGCTCCAGGAAAGGCCGCACGGTAGCGTATATAGGGTACACCAGCGCGTTGATGTATCGCCAATGGATGTAGGGGGGAGTGCCCTCCGCGGCCGTGCCATCGGTCTGGTTCTTCTTAGTGAAGTGCCGCTGGGCGATCTCCTCCTGATAGGCCAGCCAGGCGTCGTCGTACTCCGCCCTGCAGGTGTCCTCGATCCAGCGACCGAAGCGGGCACGCACCCTCTGCAGGTACTCCTGGCTGGGCCCATCGGGCCGCGAGAAGTAGGCCAGCAGGTGGGGCTGCGACGCCACGAAGCCGTACCACACGTCGAGGATCTCCTCCTTGCACGGGCCAAGGATCTCGCCTGCCCTGCGCAGCGCCTGCACGTCCTCATCCGACCACAGCAGACAGGACTGGATGCGCTCCAAATCCTCCATCGATACGGGAGAAGGCTGCACTGAGGGCTGTCCATAGGTATATCCGGGAATCTCTACCTGGCTCATCACTGCTCCTCCTGTTGCAGTTCCTCAAGGTTAATATGTAGGATACTTACATATTTTGGCCGTGTCAAGAGCCCCTGGTGTGTAGCAGAGATAAATTCTCCCTCTCCCACCTCGGCACGGTTCAAGCGCTAGGTTCCTGCCCGCAGGTCTCGCCCGCCCTCTCTCGGCTGGACAGCTGAGTTAGCACCCATTCAGGACATGGTAGGCACTGGTGCAGTGCCCTTGCCCCGGCAGCATGACGACGATCGGCTACATCGAGGTGCCGCGACGCACCCTGGATCTTGTGGCCTGCATGGCCAGGTGGGGGTATCTCCCACGCCCCCGAGGCGGGAGGATAAGCCCGCACTCCGTCTCTCGGCTCCAGGACGGACGGTGCCAAGACCTCACCAAGAGCGCCACTCGGGGTCCTCTGCCTGCCATACATATGAGCACCAAGGCTCTCCTCGAAGGCTACCGCATGCTCGAGAGGTCTGCCAAGCCGCTGTAGGGCGATGCGCACCTGGTCACTCCTCTGCAGCTGTCCTTGGAGCGGGGGATATCGCTGTGACCTGCCACCGCCTTGGCGCTCGATCATCGATCAACTGGGCCGCGAGATATCAGGTGGGGCCTGGCGTGGCGTAGGAAGCCGGAAAGCCCTGTCGCCAGCTGGGGTATTGCAGCTGCCAGCCCAGCTCTCGCTTGGCCTTGGCGTTCGAGGCCCCCCGGATCTGGGTCATCATCAGCACGACAGCCTCTCCAGCCAGCAGCCGTGCTAGCCACACCGGCACCCGCAGAGGCGGCTTTGCCCCTGCCGCCTCCGCCAACACCGGCAGCCACTCCCGGACGGGAGCTGGCTCGTCGTCGACGATGTTGTAGATGCCGGACTTGCCGCGCTCCAACGCCAACACCGTGGCGGCCGCCGCATCCTCCAGGTGGATGAACGACCACATGCCATCACCGCTACCCACCAGCGGCAGCTGGCGCTTGCGGACGGCCCCCACCTGCACGTCGCTGGGATCACCGTAGAAGAACCCGTAGCGGAGTGCTACTCCCCCCGCATGCGTGACGGCATCCTCCAGGTAGCGGACAGCATCGAGCGTCTCCCTCATCGACGCCGCCGGATGAGGATCCAGCGGGTCCTCCTCGGTCTTCACTGGCCCTCCAGTACGCGCGTACGTCCACCCCCCGAAGCTCTGGGCCACAAAGCGCTTTGTCCCAGCCTCTCTAGCCGCAGCCAGGAGGTTGTCTGTGCCCTGGGTGCGCAGGAGGTTCGTCACGTGGAAGGTGCGATCGAAGCGCCGAAAGTCCGTGCCGCCAGCCAGGGCCGTGGCCTCATGTAGGATCGCTTCCGGTCGCACATCGAGCACTGCGCGGCGTACTGCCTGCGGGTCGAGCAGGTCAAGCGTCAGCGCCTGGGCACCAAGCGCACGGATGCGCTCCATGCCCGAGGCCGATCGTGCGGTCGCCACCACCTCGTGCCCCGCTGCCCTCAGGTGGGGTATAAGGCGCTGCCCTAGCACGCCGCTGCCGCCGGTCAGAAATACTCGCATTATGTCTCTCCCAAATGTGGAATTGCTGGTGTTGCCGAGGGCTGCAATCCCGCCCTCTAATACCCTCTAATATAGGTAATCGCTCCAGGAGTCCCTGGCGTTACGCCGCTACAGCCAGCTCGTCGCACCTCAGGCCCGTGCAGCAGGTGGTGCCCAACCGGGAGCTGAATCTTCTATAGGGTATCTAAAAGGTTTGGGCACCAGGGGAGGACACCCCACCCTCCCCTGGCTTCGATGGGCTGCGCTACGGCATGGGCGAGGCGTTGAACCTCTCGATGGCGATCACCGGCTTCACCCGCTGCTTAAACTCCGTGGTGGCGAAGGCCTTGCGTAGCATGTCGTGCTCGAGCGCGTTGCCGATAGCCGCCATGATCATCCCCTGGTCCAGCGACAGGTAGTAGGGCGATACTACACCCGTGTCCACGTTCACCGAGTCGCGGAAGCCCCAGCGCGTGTAGATATCGAAGTCGCGCTCGAGGTTGGCAAGGTTCTGCATCGCCTCCTCGGGCGCCCAGCGCAGCGCCAAGAACACCGCGTGCGGTGTCACCACGCCGTTGGTGTAGGCCGAAGGCGGAGGATCGGGCTGCGGCTCCCTGCCGGGGCAGCCGGGGAACCCGTGGTCGATCAGCGTGCCGTCGTTATTGGAAGGGTACCCACTAGGATCCATCCCGATGCCGTCCACGCCGTAAGCCATGTAGCCCCCCTCGGGCTTGTTGGCCGGGGAGAAGCCCCAGTAGCCGTACTGGGCCTCATGTAGGCCGTGATAGATCTGGGCGCGCACCGTCAGGGGATGGTTTACCCCCCAGCTGTGAGGCCCCCACCGCTCCTCAGGAAGGAACAGCGCCGGCATGAGCGCCTCGAACATGCTGCCTCCCCAGCTGGGAACTATGCGCATGCCAGCGTATTCGTAGGCTCCCTCGAACACCCTCACGCCGTAGTAAGTACGGTAGAAGCCCACGGGGCGTGTCTCCTGCCAGCTCCAGTCGCAGCTGTCGGGAAAGGTCCGCCATGCTCCGAAGTACTCCTTCTGTGGGATCTCCCCCTTGGCGATGCCGATGTAGCTGGCGATCCGGCTCTCGCTGACGATGGTGTCGTAGCAGCAGGGGGATTCGCCCGTACTGGGGGCGTAGTAGAAGGCGATGCGGTTGACCTCCGGCCGGTAGTAGAAGCCGAAGTCCATGCTGTCGTAGATCGCCCGCGCCCTGGAGGCGACCTCCGGCACGGAATTGCTCACGATATGCAGGCCGGTGGCCAGCCAGCCGTTATCCACCGATGAGAGGATGGGCGTCAGGGGCTCGCCCGTGTCGGGCCAGACGGTGAGCTTCTCGCCCGTGCGATGGTCGTACCAGTTGTAGTACTGCCCTCCCGGCCAGTAGCGCTCCATGCGCTCCAGGGTGCTGATCGTGCGCGAGAGGCGCTCCACGGCCTCCCGATGGCTGATGATGCCCAGCTTCTCGGCGACCACGGTGCTCCACATGTAGGCGCCGATGTTGGTGGTCGAGGTCTGCACGCTGCGGCTGCCGTCTATGCCGAGCCGGTCGGCAGGTAGGCCGGTCACGGGATCGGTCATCGCCACAAACGAGGCCCAGGTGTCTCGGGCGTAGCGGAGCAGCGTCTGCCGCACGTCCGGACGAGCCGCGGAGGCCGGTGAGGCGGGCATCAGCAGCACGGCGACTATCGTCACCGCCACGCACATCCTCATGAGCGCCGATGTGAGTTGTCCTAAGCTATGCCTGTTCATCTCTCCCTCCTTCTGTGGCAGGTGCCACAAGATGCTCTCCTCACAGCACTACGCTTGCCAAGGTACCCACGGGGAGCTGGGGGGCGGGTGCAACCTGTGGGTGATCCCGAGACTCTAGGCATCGAGAGTGGCGGGGGATAGACAGCAGCTTCGTGCCCCTGCCCTCGTGGGGACACAGGGGACACTTACTAGGATGCCGCAGCTTCTTGAGGTTGCTGGCAGCGTTGAGAAGTAGGGCCAGAAGCGCTCTCATAAGGGCCCTCATGTTCCCACGGCCCCTACTCGTGCAGGGGGAGGATGACCATTGCCCCACCGGTGAGCGTGACGGTGCTGCCGGAGATGAGGTTACGCACCTGGGCGCGCACGCTGCGGGTGCCGCTTGCGGCGGCGATGACCGAGGAGTGGGTGAACGCCTGGCGCAGGCCCGCCATGGGGGAGCCGTAGGTGGCGACTCGGCTCTGGGAGGTACCTGCAAGTATGCGTACCTCCAGGGCGGAGGCAGCCTGCGTGCTGGTGTAGCCCTCAAGCTGCAGAGCGATCCACAGCCGCGAGGGGGCATCGGTGGTTATAGATGCCGAGAGCACGTCCTGCCAGGGTGCACCAGTAGTGTAGGGGATGCTGGTTGTTAACAGCGATGAGGTTGTTGCGGGGTTGCCGGGGATCACCATCTGTGATGGTGATCCGCCTATGGAGGCTATAACCAGGGGGTCGCCCGTGGGCGCTTGCACCGATAGGCAGTAGCTTTGGAGGTGCTCGTCACGTATGTGGTCGGCAACTGACGCCGAGAGGGCTCCGCCGTCGGAGTCCAACGACTGGATGATTGCCTTGCGGGTTGCTGGGTCGTAGGCGATGACGAGTGCTAGCTGTAGGGTGTCTTGCATGACGATCTCCTTAATTTAATGAAGATTGGGAGGGGCTGGTGCCCCTCCCGTTAGGTTGCTGTTTGGTTACCATGCGGTGCTGAGGAAGCTGCAGCGCATCTTGCGAGGCTGAGCTTCCAGCCAGTCCTTGTAGCGCTGGGCATATATCTCCATGGAGGGCACCTCCTTGCGGATCATGACGCCGCCGCGCTGGCGCCTGCTCTCCAGGGAGCAGAGGGCTGAGTAGGCCGAAAGCCATAGCAGAGGCTCCTCTTCCCAGTAGAGTATGCCCAGGGGAGTGGTGTCGTCCCCGGGAGGGAAGATGCATGCGGGGTAGGTGACCGCGATCGGTCGCACGCCGCGAGTACCCATGGGTTCCAGCATGAGGATGTGGTCATCCGGCAGGAAGTAGGCGTTGGGCGGCAGCACCTGTCCGTCCATATCGACCCTCCAGGGAGGCCCGATGCAGTCATCGGGTAGGTAGTAGGCGCCGTCTGATGGGTCGGGGTTGATCACCCTGCAGCGCGTACGGGGTACGTGGGTGGTCAGCAGCTGGACGGAGCTATCGATGTACTCGTTGAGCTCTTGATCCTTCCAGGCATATGGCAAGCTCTCGTCGCCCAGCTCCCACCGCAGTCGGTTGCGCATCTCAGCACGAGTGACCATGTGCGTATCCTCCTAGGGCAGTATGCCGACCATCTTGGCGGCCGCTATCTCGCGGAAGAGCACTAGCCCCACGTACCATTTGATGCGCCACCTGCGGGCGTTCTTCGTCTCCAGCATGCCTACATCCTCGATCTGGATGCCGCCGTTCTCGATGCCCATCAGGCCGGTCTGGAACCCGAACTTGACGGCGTACATCGTGGAGCAGTTGCTGGCGGTGCCCTTGGTCTCAGAGTCGGAGATGCTATCGTCCACCTCGACGGGGATACCATCGTAGTAGAGGACGTGGCGGCCGAACTGGTCGACGTCCGTCTCTAGCACGGAGCCAGAGGCGCGGCGCAGGGAGTTGAGCTTCCTACGGGTGCGCTTGGAGCAGAGGATGACGTCGGGCCTGCCGGGCTTGACGCGATCGAGGAAGGAGTCCATCGCGTCGAGCGTGAGGCTGCCGCCGTTGGCTCCCAGGTCCTCTATCTGGGAGCTTGAGGTGATGAGCTTCTTGAGGCCGTCGAACTGCTTGGGGTTGGCGGCGGAGTCGCCGTTGTAGAAGGAGTCGGAGAAGGCGTAGGCGACGGCTTTGGCGCGCTCGGCGATGATGGCGGCCTCCAGGTCCTGCACGCTGCTGTAGGTCTGCTGGAGGAAGGCATCGATGTCGGCATCGCCGCCGATGATGCGCAGGGCAGCTGTGCGGCTGTTGAAGGTGGGCGTGGCCTCGGTCCAGGTGTCGCCCACGTCGTAGAAGGAGGC
>JBHORE010000114.1:0-19037 GCA_042408415.1 Thermobaculum sp. | reverse complement strand
CGATCTGGTAGGTGCCGGTCTGGGAGGCCTTGAATTCTATCGTGGTTTGCTGCTTGGGAGCTGCGGCCACATAGACCAAGCCTTCGGAAGTCTTCTGCTGCAGCTGGGAGGCCAGCTGCTGGGATAGGCCAGTGCTCTGCTCCAGAACCTTGACCTCATCGGCCTTCAGTCCCTTCACCTCCAGGTCGTGCTCGACCACGCCCTCGTTGACGAAGGTCAGCTTAGTGACCTTGCCCGCTTGCACCTTGATCGTCGAGGGCTCAAATTTGAACTCCGAGGCCCTCACCGTGATGCTGGCAACGCTTTTTTGCGAGCTCGCGCCCTGCTCGTTTCCATACGAGCCCTGGCCGCCTCCGTGTCCGCCGCTCATGTTGGGATTGGGGTTCTTGATGGACTTGAAGATGGCGGGGTTGCTCTTGCCCTCGACGTGGATGGTGCCCACCGCGCCCTTCATCGTCCTGCCTATGCTGTGGTCGACCAGCGTGTAGTCGCCGGGCTCGTTGAGGGTGAACTCAACTATCGCTGTGCCTCCCGCCGGCACCAGGGTAACGCCCACGTTCTTCTCCCAGGTAGTTGCACCCTCTGGAGCGACCCGATCAAATATCTCGCCGATCACGTGGAAGCTCGATGCCAGGTTGGGACCCCCGACTCCGAAGAAGATCCTGACCCTGTCGCCTACCTTGGCCTGCAGGGCTCTGTCGCCATCGAGGGAGCCCACCGAGCCATTGAATACCACGTAGGTGGGGTTCTCATCGAGCATCTTCTGGAGCGAGAACTGACCGTTGTCGACGTAGAAGTCGCCCTGCATCACGTAGAACTCCCTGTCGACCTGAGGCAGCCCTCCGGGTGGTTCTACCACTACCAGGCCGTACATACCGTTGGCTATGTGCTCGGGGACCGGAGGCGTCGCGCAGTGGTAGATGTACACCCCAGGGTTGAGGGCTTTGAACCTGAACACAGCTGTCTGCCCAGGTCCTACCTGGGTGACCGTTGCACCACCACCGGGGCCACTAACGGCGTGCAGGTCAATGCTGTGGTACATCTTGCTGTTCATGGAGTTCTTGAGGGTTATCTCTACCGTGTCGCCGACGCGCACCCTGATCATCGGACCGGGGACTGTGCCGTTGAAAGTCCAGAAGGTGTATGGCACGTTATCATCTATCAGCGCCCGCACTTCCTTGGTCTCCAGGTACACCTTCACCAGCTTGGGGGGACGGTTGCCTACCGGAGGTGCTACCTTGGGCAGTGGCAGCCTCTGGAGGTCAGCAACGCTCTGGCCGGCTGAGCCCTGCCCACTCATATGCATGCTGTGGTCCATCTGGGCACCAGCTGCTTGGGTGGGTGTGGGCGAAGGTGACGGCGAAAGTGAAGGTGATGGTGAAGGCGAAGGGGTTAGCGTTGGCATCGGGGGTGCACCCGTCTGCTCGTTATAGCCCGTGACCTGCGGCACAGGTGTGCCGTAGGAAGCTCCGCAGGCTGTAAGTAACAGGGCTAGCACCATTAATATACTTATCCAAGTCCAAGTTCTCTTGCTGATGGCGTTAATCATTCTTCACGCCTCCTTTCTCCAGATCTCTACCCCTAGGATAGTTTCGGGAGTGCTCTCCCCGACACGGCCGCAGGGGTGGTTCTGGTCGTCTAGGGGGATAGTTCTGAACCTGTCCACGCGTACGAGAGCGGAGAAGCCACTCCCACCCTTTGGGGTAGTTTCTGCGAATTCGCGCAGTAGTTTGCGCTGGAGCAAAGAAGATGTTGTCTGCCCGGACTACACTTGTGCAGAGATCGGTTACTGAAAAGGAGAAAGAAAATGCCCTACGTGATCACTGCCCCGTGTATAGGGGTCAAGGACGCCTCCTGCGTGGAGGTCTGCCCGGTGGACTGCATCTACACAGACGATGACGCCCCTCAGTACTACATTAACCCCGATGAGTGCATAGACTGTGGGGCGTGTGAGCCCGAGTGTCCCGTAAGCGCCATCTACCCAGAGGACAGCGTGCCCGAGCAGTGGCAGGATTTCATTCGCATCAACGCCGAGTACTTCCAGCTAAAGGGGAGCTGATCGCATAGAGAGCCTGTCTCTACCCGTGTCTGAGGATGACGTGATCGAAGCGCTGAGGTTCGTGTACGACCCAGAGCTGGGGGGCAACGTAGTGGACTTAGGATTGATATACAGCGTGCGCGTGGAGGGCAGATCGGTGCACATCCGTATGACGCTCACGGTGCCCGGCTGCCCACTACATGACTCCATCAGCTCGGCGGTGGATGAGGCCGTGAGGTACATCATACCCGATGCTGAGAAGGTGGAGGTCGAACTGGTATGGGATCCGCCCTGGTCGCCTGAGAGGATCACCGAGGCCGGCAGGAGGGAGCTGGGGCTATGGACCTGATAGGCAAGGATTGGAAGATCAGCCAGGTGTTGGGGAGGTACCCCAACCTGCTGGAGGTGCTGGTGGAGCTGAGCCCCGCCTTTGAGAAGCTACGCAATCCTGTGCTTCGTAAGGTGCAGTCCCGCCTGGTGACGGTTGAGCAGGCCGCCCGGATAGCGGGCATGGATCCCGATGACCTGGTGCGCCGTCTCAACGCATCCGCTGGACTTACCCCAGGCGACTTCCCCCGGTCGCCCTCCTCCCATCCTATCGAAGGGGGTGAGGCGGAGTCCTCGCCCCCTCCTCCTTGGGTGTCGAAGCTAGAGGGAAGGCAGATCGAGGAGCTGGACGTCCGTCCAATACTGCAGGCCGGAGGAGAGCCCTTCAGCCGCATCATGCAGCTGGCCTCCAAGGTGGAGGTCGAGGGCGGCTTCAAGCTCATAGCCAACTTCGAGCCCGTGCCGTTGTACGGTGCCCTCGCCCCCAAAGGGTTCGACCACTGGACCCGTAAGGTGGCCGACGACCGTTGGGAGGTGCTGTTCTATAGGAGCGGTACAACTAAGAGCCCATCTGTCGAAGGTTCTTGGGAGCCTGACTGGGAAGAGGTGGATGCGGTCGTGAACATCGACGTGAGCGAGCTGGTGCCTCCGGAGCCCATGGTGAAGATCCTGCGGGCCTTGGAGGAGCTGCCGCCGGGCAGCACTCTGCGGGTACACCACCACCGCCGCCCTATGTTCCTCTACCCAAGGCTGGACGAGCTGGGCTACCCTCACAGGACGCGCGAGATCGAGTCCGGCCGGGTGGAGATACTGATCCACAAGCCGGCGGGTGGTGGGGTATGATAGGCCCCGTCTCCACATCGCAGGCCCCTCCCCTGCGTCTGCCGGGCAGGTACATGGCTCTCGGGATTGCTGTGCTCCTGCTGAGTGGAAGCCTCCTGCCGTTCCTGCCGGCGCTTGGTAGTTCGAGCTTCTACTCCCCGCATGTTCTGGCCTTCGTCCACCTCAACACCTTGGGGGTGGTGGGGGCGGTGATCATAGGGGCCAACTTCCAGCTGGTGCCTGTGGTGCTCGGTCGACCCTTGGCCGCCCAGCAGGCGGCGCTGCTCTCGTTCTGGACGTACCTGCCGGGAGCGCTGCTGCTGGCGTTGGGGCTGGCCACGATAGAGGAGGTCCTCCTGGCGGCGGGCGCCGTGCTGCTTGGGCTGGCCGTCCTGATGTATGTGTGGGTGATCGTGGGCACATTCCTGCGGGCGGGCAGGCGGGACGGCGTCGTATGGCACATCCTGCTGGCGGCCTCTAACTGTGGCCTAGGCTACCTGCTGGGGCTCACCCTAGCCCTGAACAAGGGGGAGGGCTTCCTGGGGCCGATGACCCTGCGGATGCTCGCGGCCCACGCCACGGTGATGCTGGGGGGCTGGGTGGCCATGATGTTTATGGGCGTGGCCTACCGGCTGGTGGGCATGTTCACCTTGTCAGAGGATCGCATCGTCCCGCGCCTGGTGTGGGCGGAGCTGGCGCTGATGGAGATTGGGACCTGGACCGTGGCGTCGGCGGCCCTGCTGGGGTCCCGCCCGCTGGGGGGTGTGGGAGCGCTTCTGCTGCTGCTCGGGGCGCTGCTGTTTCTGGCTCACCTGCTGTGGCTTTACCAGGGCCGCCGACGTCGCAGGTTCGACATCCACATCCCCTACGCCCTCACCGCCGCCATCTGCGAGGTGGGTTCGGCGATAGCCTTGTTCTATGGGATCACCCGACCCGCAGACTCTCTCGCGCTCTGGACGCTGGCGGCGTGGCTGACACTCTTCGGCATGGCCGAGACGGCTATCCAAGGCTTCCTCTACAAGATCCTCACCTTTCTGGTATGGCTGCATCGCTACGCGCCCTTCGCCGGTCGCGGCAGAGTGCCTCGCCTGGAGGAGATGTACTACGTTAGGCTGGGGGTTGCGGGCTGGGTAGCCTGGACAGTGGGGTTGCTAGCGGCCAGTTTGGTCTTGCTGGAAGGCTGGCCGGTCACGGGGCTGCCGGGCCTGCTGATGATGCTGGGTGTGGACTGTTTCCTGATCAACGCGGTCTCTATAGGGAGCCATGCGCTCAAGCGAGTGGCTCCCCTGGGAGATGGTAGAAGTATGTTACATAGGAGGTGACCTAAATGAGTCTGGAGAGAGACATTGCGCCCGAGATGACCATCGATGTGCGGGAGATCGAGCCCCGCGACAGGCACAGGTTGATATTCGAGACGCTTGATGGCCTAGATGCAGGGCAGCGGTTGCTGATCATGGTGGATCACGACCCCAAGCCGCTCTATTACCAGCTTATGGCCGAGAAGCAGGGGCTGTTTGACTGGGAGTATCTCGAGCAGGGACCCGAGCTCTGGCGGGTGCTAATTACGCGCGCTCGGTAGCGTGGGGGTGGCTGTGTGTACCAGCTGCTGGTGTTCGTGCACATCCTCTCGGCAGTGGTGTGGATAGGAGGGGTGGTGTTCATCCCCCTGGTGCTGGTGCCGGCAACCAGGGGGATGCCCCAGCGCACAGAGGTGATCTCCGCCGTGGGGCGCAAGTTCCGAGTGGTGGGGTGGGCAGCCCTTGCCCTGGGGGTGGCTACAGGACTAGTCATAGCCTACCTGCGGGGCGTGCCTCGGCTGCTACTCACCGGCGAGCTCTGGGAGAGCAGCTGGGGCAGACTGTTCGTGGCTAAGGTCCTGCTGGTGGGCACGATGATCGTGCTGTCGCTGACGCACGACCTGCTGCTGGTGTCTGCGGGAAGGACGATGCGTCGCAAGGACGTCTCCAGGGAGGACGTGGCCCGGGCGGCCCGCTACAGGCGACTCTCGTCGATCGCCGCCCAGGTGATGGGGCTGGTAGCGTTGGCCGTGTTGGCTGTGGCCGTGCTGCTGGTCAGGGGATTACCATAGAGTTGATTTGGAGGCATGACTATGAGGTGCTTCAACTTGAGGGAGCAGGTGCGCACGCTGCGATCCCATCGGGATCTGGAGGAAAAGGGCTACGTGATGGAGGTGATCCATAGGCATGGCAGCATGCGGCTGGTGCTCGCCGTGCTGTCGCCCGGGGGAGACATCCCCCGCCACATAGCGCCTGGAGACATCACGATCCATGTCCTGGAGGGGGACATCACGGTGCGGGGGGAGGAGACCGCCTGGCGACTTGCTGAGGGGGAGGTGGTGGCGCTGCGCGCTGGCGAACCCCACGCGGTCGGGTCCGGGACCGGAGGTGCATTTCTGCTGACCATCTTCACCTAGAAGCTCATCCAGAGATATTGACACGGCGTCATGCCATGCATAGAATATGCATTACTTTTGCATATTCCGTATGACAAGGAGGTCGGGAATGAGGGCGTGGTTGCTCCTGTTGGCTGTGCTGCTTCTGCCTTGGGGCGCGGGCAGGGCGATGGCGGATGCTTGTGGCGGAAGGCCCCCCGTGGATATCTCGAGGCTGCCCGGGGTTGTGCCCGATGCCAGTTTGCCGTCGAGCGAGCTGCATATTTTAAATGATAAGCGTACCACCTGCGACTACGTCATACTATCCCTGGACGGCCGTGTCGAGTACGTGTCCGGAGCCCACGCGTTGCTGCTTGGTCCAGGCCGGCTTCTCAGGCTGTACGATCTACGCAGCCAGAGAGCCTACGATCTGGACCGAGGTCCGGTGCTGTCTTCGAGGGCGGATGGTCGATGGGTGGTGTACGCCAAGTACCAATTGGCGGAGGAGCAGGGTCTGCGTTACAAGTGGTACTCCGGCGTACCAGTGCCCGCAAAGGTTCCCCCAGGAGCTAGGCCCAACAGGGCATGGATCTACGCCCTAGATCTCACCACAGGCCAGCGTAAGCTGTTGGCTGCTTCCAGCCTGCCGGGTTACTCCACGACGACTCTGCCCCAGCTTGATCTATCATCTGGCAGGGTGATCTACCGCGTTGTGCGAGGAGATCCGTTGAGTCCCACGAGCGAGGTTCACCTCGTGGATCTTAGGAGTGGTCGGGATCGGGTCCTGCGCACCTATCGCTGGCCCAGATACGTGCACGAGGTGGCGATCGACGGCAACCTGGTGGTGTGGTCCCTCATCACGGCCCAAGAGACCGGCAAGCCCTCGGCCACCGCCAGGGTTTACCTGTACGACCTCTCCACCCACAGAGGGAAGGTGATATCTAGCTCTGGTCGCGATTGGCATCCAGATCTGGCGGCCGGGCGCGTGGCTTGGATCAGGACGAGCGACCTAGAATCTCCGGGATATCTGGTGCTCTACCAGATCTCCTCGGGTCGAGCCCGCGTTCTCCGCATAGGGTGCCCTTATGGGATCGACGACAACCGCTGCCTGGCAAGCTCCCCAGTGGTGATGGGTGAAAGGGTGCTCTCCTGGCATTCCTACGACGGCGGACAGGTGCAGTACGACTTGGTCACCGGCAAGATCGAGAGACTTGATAAGAGGGGCCAGATGATCAGCTCGAGCGCTGATGGCCTGGAGGAGTCCTGGTCTGGAGCTTACTCAGTTGGCCGAGGCCAGAGCGAAAGGGTCGTTTACCGGTCCACGATCCTGCTCTACAGGGGTGCGGACGCGCGCTCTCTGCCCCGGATGCCCCGTACTGGCGGAGGGGGTATGGCTCGAGCAGAGGGCTACTGAAGGCGCTAGGCTGCCTCTGCCCGCAGCCTCTTCATGGCCAGTAAGTACTTCTGCCAGTACCTGGCGCGATCCGGCAACACAGGCACGGTAGTCCTGATGATCTTTATGGCGGCGTTGTAGGCGCCAGATTGGGGGCGTCCCCAGTCGAACCTGTACTGCTCCCTTAGGGTATCCGGCAGCATGCCGATCGAGATCACCTTCCACAGACCGAATAGCGATCGCACCGGCTGGATGAAAGGTGGCTCAGCTAGCATCTGGGCTATATAGCGAGCGTGCTCACATACCTTTACCTCGGGGCCCTGTAACTCGTGCTTCACCAGTGCCTGCACCTCCCCCCAGGTGTAAGGAAGCATCTCTGGCGGTATGAGCAGCAGCTGGCCACCCAATCGGCTCTCCCTTACATATGTGTCCCTTTCCTGATCAGTGAGGGGCTCTATGAGCATCTCGTACGTACGGATATGCGTGTCCAATAGGGTGAGATAGACCCATAGCAGCAGTTTAGGTTCTAGGGCACTGTAGGGGGTGTGTTTGCTGTAGGGGGAGCAGTTGGCGGACATCTCGCCCTGCACGCGCTCGTGGATTTTGTTGATGTGCTGGATCGTAGCCAGTGCCTTCTCGGGGGGATCGAAGGTCATAGAGAGCATGGCACCTATCGTGCCCCTCAGCCTCTTAATGTAGGCTTGGCCGCTGTGGCTGAAGTACGAGTGCGCATACACAGCCTCGGCTATCTTGGGATGGGCTACCTGCATGAGCACCGCTCTGCCCCATCCCAGGATCAAAAGCCTCTCTCGGTGGATCTTCCATGTCACGCTGCCGGGACCAACTTCGTCCAAGGCCGGTAACTGCGACATCTCCTCCCTCCCGTAAGGTTTGTCCGCAGATTAGACTTGAGGTAGGAGACTTATTGTTCCCCGTGATCTTAGAAGGTGCGACCGAGCACCTGGTTCCAGGGCTGGGGAGCTGCCACTCTTATGATTTCGTCCTCCCTGTCGCGGACGTAAAGGTAGAGGTGGGCGAAGAACTCCAGCTCGGGCAGAGGATACTTAGGGTTGATGCACAGGTAGGGGAACGGCCAAGGGCACTCCACCCCCGGGGCGCATATCACCTCGATACGCAGGCCGACCCTTAGCCTGTACGTCACGCCGGGAAAGCGCTTGGAGGGTACGTCCAGATACCCCTGCCTCTCGAGCTGCTGCCAGAGTTCCTCACCCAAAGTGACGCGAGCAACCTCACGGGCACGCTCTCGCGCCAGTCGGTAGTCCTGCCGAGTGAAGTCTGGGCCGGCGCTGCGCTTTAATGTCTGGTGCCAACGCCGGCGCCAAGGTAGCTCAAGGTCACCCGACAGCTCCTGTTGGGGCTCTGCAAGCCCTAGAAGCCTCCTGATAAAGGCCCACATGTCCGACCCTCTGCGAGGGGCATTAGCCACCGGCGATCGGGGCTATGATCTGGTACTCCTCCACGTTGGGGTCAAACGGTCCGTCGTATAGTTCGTGATGATCGCCCACCTTACGGGAGATCTTGCAGCCCTGCTCGCGGGCCTCGCGGATGATCCTCTCGGCCTCAGCAATCACGGCCTTCACCTCCTCGGTGTCGGTGGCGGGATCCCACTCAAGTACCTGGTGTCCTCTCCGGTTGGCTATGATGAGTCTTGCCATAATGATCCTCCCTTCTGCTAACGACCGGACCTTCTAACCGAATTATAACTCTATCGTCCTGCAGTGCAAGCCCCTTGAGGCTTTTAATTTGGAGAATTTGCCTAGGATCGGTCCTCTCCCAGCCCCATGCGCTCCGCTAACCTACCAAGCCTCATGATGACCACCACGGCGATGATAGTCACCACGACGGCGTAGGCAAACTTGGCTACCACGTCGCCCGCCTGTGGCAGTATCGCCTCGAACAACGCCTGGATCGCCGCGTTCCACGCAAGCGCGGCCACTAAGCCGAAGGCGGCGGTCGCCAGCTCGATGATGGTCCTGAGAACCTGCTTGCTCATGATGCACCTCCTCACATGTATTGACATAAGGCAACAAGCTCTTGGAGCCCAATTATATCATCCATCTGGATGGACCGGCTCCTGCTGATCGACTTTGATGTACAATCTCGGGAGACCTTGTAGGGAGGCAACATGCGGCTAGGTGTGATAGCGGACAACTTACTGGAGCGGCTGGCGCTGAGATTGGGCCTGGTACCCGTGCCGTTCCTGCAGACCTTGCACGCCGTGGGGCTTGGCAGGGTGCTTATGGGCGCCACCAAGATGGGGATCTTCGAGGCGTTAGCTGGTGCATCCCTGCCCGCGGCCGAAGTAGCCCGAGCCTGCGGGCTGACGGAGGAGGGCACGCGGAGGGTGCTGGAGGTGCTCGTGGCCTCCGGTTATCTGCGCAGGCGCGGTGAGCTATACACCCTGACGCGCCTCTCCAGGAGGTGGCTCCTGAGGGATAGCCCCTCGTCGCTCCACGACAGCATGCTGTTTCGATACCTGGAGTGGGAGTACATAGAGCGTGCCGAGGAGTACGTGCGCACCGGCAATCCCGTACGGATGCACGAGGAGATGACACCCGAAGGCTGGGAGCTGTACCAGAGGGGCATGCGCTCGCTGGCCAGGCTGTCAGCTCCTGAGGTGTCGCGCAGGGTGCCTGTGCCCAAGTACCCACGCCGCATGCTCGACGTGGGCGGGGCCCACGGGCTGCTATCGGTCGCGCTCTGCAGACGCTATCCGGGGTTGCACGCCGAGGTGCTAGACCTGCCGGGAGCCGTGGAGGCCTCGAGGCCGCTGCTGGCGCAGGAGGGTATGGGCAAGCGAGTGGTGCACGTCGTCGGTGATGCTCGCTACTACGATATGGGGGCCGAGGCCTACGATCTGGTGCTCATAGCTAACCTAATACACCACTTCGACGAGGGCATCAATCGCGACCTATTTCAGAGGTGCGCTCGTGCTCTGAGGCCAGGTGGATACCTCGCGATTGTGGACACGTTCTGCACCCCTGGCGGGCGTGGACAGCTCGAAGCTCTGGCGGATCTCTACTTCGCAGCCACCAGCCTCTCGGGTGCTTGGCCCCTGGAGAGCGTCATCAGCTGGCAGAGGGATGCGGGGCTGGCTCCCCAGAGGTACAGGAAGCTCATCACCATGCCCGGGTTTGGCATACAGGCGGCCAGGAAGCCTCTCTAGCTATTCGAAGGTCCATTTGGTCGCATCTACAGGAAACTGCTTCCAGGCAAACACGACCCTCGGGCTTACCTTGTACAGCCCTCCCTCGCTCCATTGCTCGGGTTCGGGTTGGTAGCCCTCGTACTTGCTCCCTATGGCCTCGGCCAGCTTCTGGGCCAAGTCGCTGTCGGGTACTATCTCTTCGGCGACGCCCTCCAGGATCACCACGTCGTCCCCGCTCTCCAGGTGCACCACCACGTGCGGGTTCTGCGCTATGTCCCTCCCGCGCCGGGTGCGGGAGCTGCCCTCCAAGTATAGCGTTCCGTCCAGGTAGGTGCCCCAGATGGGGGTGCAGTGTGGCCTGCAGTCCTTGCTAGCGGTGCACACCCAGTAGTTCTTGGCGCTCGTGAGCTTGCTGGTCACGTGCTCCCAGGGGAGCATGCCCTCCTCCGAGTCGGGCACGCCGTAGCCTGGGATGTATGGCCTGCTGGCCCTGGGGAATGATGTGTTGCTTGCCGTACCGTCCAAAAGCTATGTACCTCCTCTAATAAGATTCCAACAGCGATTGTAACCAGCAAAATATGACACCTAACGACATATTTGTGTTGGTTCTGCTACAATCGCCTACTACGGCGTGGAGGTTAGGAGTGCGCGCGGACAGGTTATTGGCCATACTGCTGATCCTGCGGCGACGTGGCAGGGTGACTGCCAGGGAGTTGGCGGATAAGCTAGAGGTCTCCGAGAGGACCATACATCGGGACATGGAGGCGCTGGGGATGGCGGGCGTGCCGATCTACGCCCAGCGTGGAGCGGGGGGCGGATGGGCCCTCCTACCGGGGTACGAATTGGACGTCCCAGGTATCGGCCCTGAGGAGCTGGAGGTGCTGCTCTTGGGGCACAGCTCTAAGCTGCTATCGGACCTGGGATTGGGCAGCAAGCTGGAGGCGGCATATAGCAAGCTGGCGCTAGCTCTTCAGTCCCGACATAGAGAGAGTTTGGATAGGGTGCGCGAGCGCCTGTACGTCGATCCCGTAGGCTGGCGCCCGCGCGAGGAGTCCGTGGACCTGCTGCCAACCCTCTACAGGGCCGTGTGGGAGGAATGCTCCGTGCGCGTAAGGTACCACAGGGCTGATGGCCAAGAGGTCGAGCGATACCTCCAGCCATTGGGGCTTGTGGTCAAGGGAGGATCTTGGTACTTGGTGGGTGCAGTGGAAGGTGAGGTCAGGACCTATAGGGTCTCCCGCATGACGAGCGTGGAGCTCGGTGAGCGGTTCGATCGGCCTGCAGGCTTCGATCTTGCTAGGTACTGGCGCGATTCCCAGAAGCAGTTCCAGGAGAGCCTTCCTCGCTATCTTACTCTGCTGCGGATCAGGGCCGAGGCGCTGGAGTTAGCCAAGTCTCTATGGCGCTACGCCACATTCGAGCGTGAGGAGGGCCCTGAGGATGGTTGGGTCACTTGCTGGGTGGTAATGGAGACGCCGGAAGAGGCCCAGTGCTACGTGCTGGGCCTAGGAGAGGATTGCGAGGTGATTGAGCCGTTGCAGCTTAGGACACGTGTCGCTCAGGTTGTGTCGAGGATGTGCCGGCTGTATGCGAGTGATCGGTGCTAGGGTCGCCAGCCTCCCACCGCTGGTGTGCTGGCGGGCAACGGGTTGCTCCCTCCGCCCGGGCCTATGCCGGGAATCACGTTGATCACCCCCAGGATGTCCAGCAGCAGGAGCACGATGACGACCAACACGATCAGCATTATGATCGACATAACTGGGTCACCGCCCACGTACCTGCGCCGCACCACGCGGCGCTCCTCGATCTCGTCTTCGGGTGGTTCCATATATGCTTCGTCCCTCCAAGCTGTGCTGAATGCTCCATAGCAGCCTCCGTGCCAAGGGCTCAGCTGAGCCAGTGAATGAGAATAGAGGCCAGCCACAGAAACACCCCGAAGCCTATAACGTCCTGGAAGGCGGTCTCAAATGGCCCAGCGGTGGTGGCCGGGTCGAACCCTAACCTCTTGGAGATCATAGGCATCATGGTGCCCATGAAGCCCGCGGTGAGCATGGAACAGATCATTGCTCCCCCGATCACGATCCCGAACGGCAGATGACGGGACCAGACCGCCCCGATGGTGCCCAGCACAAGGCCGCAGCTGATCGCCATGAGCAGGGATGCCGACAGCTCCTTGAACACTTGCCGCCCCCAGTTCCGCAGGCTGACGTGCCCTGTGTCCAGCCCACGCACGACTATTGCCGCTGCCTGCAGCCCTACATTGCCTGATACCGCCGAGATCACTGGCATGAAGGAGGCCAGCAGGATCACCTGCTGGAGCACGTGGTCGAAGCGGGAGATCACCAGCCCCGCCAGCAGCTCGATCGTCATCGTGCCCAGCAGCCAAGGCAGGCGGATCATGGCCACCTGGGCAGGGGTACGTCTCTCCATAGCCTCCGCGTCGGTGCCGGCCATCTTGAGGTAGTCCTCGCTGAACTCCTGCTCTAGGATGTCGGCGGCGTCGTCCACGGTGATGATGCCCAGCAGACGGTCATCGTCGTCCACCACGGGGATAGCCAAGAGGTTGTACTCGCCCAGCAGCCTGGCCGCTGTCTCCTGATCCTCGGAAGCCCTGACCTTTATAGGCTCCCGGATCATGATCTCCCCCACGGACCTCCCAGGAGGTGACACCACCAGGTCGCGCAGGTTGAGCACCCCTATCAGGCGGTCGTGGTCGTCCACAACGTAGACGTAGTAGATCGTCTCGGCCTCGGATGCGACCTTGCGCAGCGCCACTAGCGCCTCATCGACCGTCAGGTTGGGGGATATGGCGACGAACTCGGGTGTCATCCGGCCTCCCGCCGTGTCGGGTGGGTAAGACAGCAGATCGCGGATGTCATCGGCCTCTGCTGGCTGCATCTCCACGAGGATGGCCTCGGCCTCCTCGGGCTCCAGCTCGCCAGCGATGTCGGTGGCGTTGTCGGGGGCCATCTCCTCCAGGATGTCCGCAGCACGGGCATAAGAGAGCTTGCGGACGATATGCGCGGCTGTGGCGGCGTCCATCTTCTCCAGCAGGTCCGCCAACTCCTCGTCTGTGATCAGCTGCAGTAGCTGTGCAAGCTCCTCCGAGGGCATACTCTCCAGCAGCTGCGCCACCTCCTCGGGCGGTAGCTGCTGGAGGAACACATGGGTATGCTCACGATCGCGCGCGGCTATTGCGTCGTGCAGGTTGGCACGTATTGCCTGTACGTCAAAAAGCTGGGTCTCCATCTCTCACCTCCCTGGGCGTTATTCTCTTGTGGCACCAAAAAGCCCCGCGCCACACGACGCGGGGCTTGTCAACGCCTGCGAGGTGAGAGACTCAGCTACAGGTCAGGGCCCGAACGCGCCGTGTGGTAGGGCTGCTTAGTACGGGGACTACTGTCCGAATCAGACATGAAGCTTAGCACCTCCACACGTGCAAAAGGTTAATTCCAACAAATACTAGCACATTCAGTGCAGTCCTGCCAGGGCAGCGATCTAGGGAGTGCCCAGCGCACTGCCCCTCCCTGTGACCAAGTCGTAGCCTACGAGGCAAGGGAATCCGTTGTTGCCACTCGTGATATCTCGGAACCGGCTCGAGGATTCTGAGTAGACATGGGCGGAGTCCACCACCGCGCCGCTGTCCGCGGAGATCGCCGCCCACATCGGCGCCGATGCGCTCGTGCCGCCTACCGTAAACCATCCCGATTGCCCTTGGTAGCGTGTGCTGTCGTACACTGACACTCCCGATGTCGGGTCAGCATCGAGCGCTACATCTGGAGTAGCCCTCTGCCCGCCGCAGTTTACTTGGGAGTAATCTCCGAAGCTGCGCTGCGCAGAGGTCGCGGCCTCGTACTGGCTGCAGCCACCCCCGCTGCCCGACCATCCCGTTTCTCCCATGAAGTTGCCGCTGTTGTCGAAGTGTAGGCTGGTGCCGCCTACGGAGATCACGTTTGGGGAGGAAGACGGGTACTCAGCAGGGGCACCGTTGTCGCCAGAGGATACGAAGAAGCTGACCCCTGGCTGCGAGAAGTGGTAGTCGTAGGTACTCTCTCCACTGAACTCGCTACCTCCCCAGGAGTTGGACACGTACTGGGCATGAGTCTTGGCATAGTCCTCTGCTGCCAGGAGATCAGCAAAGCGGTTGGAGTTGGCTTCCACCAGTAGTATCTTGGCTCCGGGAGCTATAGCATGAGCCCACTGGATGTCGAGCGAGATCTCCAAAGCCCAACCAGCATTCTTCCTGGGGTAGTGAGTGCCGCCGTTCTGATCCACCTTCTTGAAGCAGCCGTTGGCGGTGTTGCACGACGGCAGGCCGTATTGCGAGCTGAACACGTTCAGGTCCTGCTCTGCCGTGGGATCATCGTAGGCGTCGACTATCGCGATCGTCTTGCCGGCGCCCGCGGTCGGGCTGGTGGGGAAATTGTATACCGACTTGATGACTGACGGGGATAGCCCGGTGGGGCTACTGGTAGCGTACCTGCCGGGTCGCTTGTTGTTCCAAGCCCTGTAAGCCCTCCCGTTGGCATGGTTGATGACCATCACGTAGGGATGTGCCCATCCCACCGGGATCGCGGCGCTGGTCCTTGAGAAGGCCAGCAGGGAGATGGCGACCGCAGAGAGGAAGCGGATAAGGTATCGGACGCGCATGTTCTTACCTCCAAAGCTTCGAGAGGCTGCAAGTCCAGCCTTCATCAGAACGCACTAAGGATATAAGATGCGCGCCCACACGTCAACTACCTTGGATTATTCCTCCCAACCCAACCAGCTGGTGAGTTCCCTGGCGGGAGTACGCGACTGCGGTGGGGGCGATATGGCAGGGTAACCTAAATAGACGAACCCCAGGATATGGGCTTTGGGATTCAACCCCAAGAAGGCCTTCACCTCGTCCGCATAGGCAGCATCTCCAGTGCGCCACATAGCGCCCAGTCCCAACGCGTGGGCTGCCAGCAGCATGTTCTGTACCGCCGCCGCGCCAGCCTCCACCTCTTCTATCTCCGGCACCTTGGGGTCCTGACTTGGCTCGACCGCTACCACCACTATGACAGGAGCCCGAAGGGGTTTGGCCCTGGTTCTGTCGAGCACGACCTCGGGGGAATCTGGGTGCAGGCGCTTGTCGGCAGCCGCCATCGCCTCGCCAAGCTGCTCTCTTGCTCTGCCCGCCAGGACGAAGAACCTCCAGGGTTGCGTGAGGTGATGGTTGGGCGCCCACACGGCTGCTTCTAGCACCTTCTCTATGAGCTCCCTGGGGGGTTTGTCCTGCGCTACTTTGCCTACACTTCGTCTACTCTTGATGAACTCCAATATCCCATCGGCTTCGGATCCCTGCGCCCGTCTCTCCAGATCTACCGCCATTTGGCCCTCCAGATATTTTAGTCTTGCCTAATTATTTGATTAAATAAATTCTAATATATTGTGTAAGCTTAGGCAAGAAAGGACTACCTGATCTCGGGGGAGAGCAGGCGCTGGATGCCGTTTGACAGTGCGGTGGCTGCCAGAGATATCGCGATCAGCAGGGCGGTGGGCATAAGGATGAACAAGGGCGCGGCGACGGTGGAGGGAAACTCCTGAAAGATCATGTGTCCCAAAGTGATCGAGGGTGGTCTCTGCCCTATGCCCACCGCGCCCAACAATCCATCTATGATGAGGATCGTTGGCAGCTGGGATGTACCTACGACTATCGCGGGTCCCAGCACGAACGGCAGGACGTGCCTCAGTATTAGCCTCTTGGATGGCACGCCCAGCGCTCTAGCGGCTTCCACCCACTCGCTCTCGCCGATGTTTATAACCTGCACGCGCACCATACGTGCAACCGAGGCCCACCCCACACATGAGAGGGAAACCGCTACAGGCGGGATGGCATCCATATACAGGCCAACGTGCGACAGCATTCTCCCTAGCCAATCCGAGACGACCGCCGCGAACAACGCACAAGCAAGGAACGATGGGATAGATTCCGCAGTGTCTGCTATCCACAGCACTATATTCTCAACCTTCCCCCTACGCCAGCCAGCTAAGGTGCCCATGGCCACTCCCACAAGGGAGATCAGCAGCACGGCCAACAACCCTATGAAGAGGCTATAGCGAGTGCCGTACACCAGGAGGCTCAGCATATCCCTGCGCTCACTGTCCGTGCCCAACGGGAAGCGGGGATCATAGGGTGTCGGTGGCGGGTTGTCGATGCTGACGCGCTGGAAGTCTATCTCATCGGGCTTGGCCCAGAAGGGTGGGGCGTGTACCGGCGCCAAGAGGTTGAGGAAGTACACACCGTCGCTCGTACGCGGGGGGTCGTACGGGGCGATCCTGGGAGCCATAAGCCCCACTCCCCCTAGGACTAACAGGATCACCAACCCGATCATGAAGGAAGGATCTCGAAGGGCCACCAAGTACCATCGCCTTCTTGGGGCCTTAGGCAGTGACTGCTGCTCGAGGGCCTCAAGTGTTGTACTTCCAGCCAACGTCTAACCTCCTGCTCTCAATCTGGGGTTTATGAGGCTTGCGCCGACCTCTCCCAGCAGGTTGGAAGCGATCACCAGCACCGTATATAACGTCACTCCGCCCAGTATGAGCGGATAATCCTGCTGCGCGAAGCCGTCCAGTAGCAGCCTGCCCGTGCCGTAGATCTCGTAGGCGTACTCCACGGGGAATGAGCCTGCTAGGAGTAGTCCCAGAGTGGGGCCTAGGGCTGCCAGCACGGGCGCTAGCGCGTTCTTTAGTACGTGCCTGCGATAGATCACAAGCGTACGTAGTCCTTTGGCGCGCGCCGTGCGCACGTAGTCCTTGCCGAGCTCGTCGGCCACCGATGTCCGGGTTATCCGCGCGATGTACCCCCCTGCACCTAGCCCGAGCACCAGGCAGGGCAATAGGTACCCCCTCCAGTCGGCGCCGGTCATCCCCACCGGGAATATGCCGATCGTGTACACCGAGAGCGCTAACAGGAGCGTCATCAGCACCGGCGAAGGGAAGCTGTAGACGAAGGCCGACGTCCAGGAGATAGCGAAGTCCACTAGCCCTCCTCGCACTGCAGCGTAGATGCCCAATGGTATGCCTAGCACAACCGCCAGCAGGAAGGAGATCAGCCCTATCTTTCCGGTGACGGGGAAACGCTCCAACAGTACCTGCCTCACGGGAGCTCCCTGCGAGACGGACTCCCCCCAGTCTAGATGCAATGTGCCCCAAAGAAAAGATAGGTATTGACGTAGGGGCGATCCCTGAAGCTCATAGCTTGATCCTCCCCCACCGGGGCCTACGGAAGGCACCTCTCCCCTCAACACATCAAGCAGCGAGCTGCCGCTTGCTAGCCTGAAAGTTATACCTAGGGCGAAGAACGTGAGGGTGATGGTCAACCAGAGGGCGAGCACTCCCCAGAACAGCCTTCTGAGGATGTAACCCAGGAGTCCCCTTCCAAGAGTCAACTACAACCTCCTCTACATGCAATGCGAAATGTATTGTTGGTATATCTTTGTTCCAAGCAAAAATTTTGATTCTACCATACAGTTAGAATCTATATTCTATACACTTTTTGCTTCCATGAGTCAAGCGCCTGCTTCTCTAGCCTTTGGTCTAGGTGAGAATGATACAAGTTCAAGTGCACTTGAAGTCAAGGCGATCTGCTGTTATCATTTCGGCATGAGCCATATGCCCGATACACACGACATGATCACCATCAGCGAGCTGGCTAGGCGTACAGGGGTTGCACCCTCTGCGCTGCGCTTCTATGAGGAGCGGGGATTGATTTGGTCTGTGCGCAACTCCTCAGGTCACAGGAGGTTCCAGCGGGCAACCGCTAGGCGTGTGGCCTTCATCCTGTTTGCCCAACGTTTGGGGTTTACGTTGGAGGAGATCAAGCGAGAACTGGACAAGCTGCCCAAAGATAGAGTCCCCACCGGCGAGGATTGGAATAGGCTCTCGGAGATCTGGCAGCGCCGGGTAGAGGAGCGAATAGCTGAGCTGGAGAGGCTTAGGGTGGGCCTCACGGAGTGCATAGGCTGTGGCTGTCTCTCGCTCGATCGCTGCAAGATACTCAACCCTGGCGATGTCTTGGCCTCCCATGGCCCAGGTCCAAGGTATTGGCTTGGAGACGACCGCCCTGAGATCGAGTAGGCCTGTAGCTACAGCTCAAGCAAGGCTGCTAGACGCAGGCGCTTGTAATCGGCTATCCACAAGCCGTTCCTGTAAAGCTGGGGTCTAAGGAGTGCCTTGACCTCTGCAACAACACCCTCAACACTCTCTGGGGAGAGGTCGCGTAGGAATGGTTGGGCGAATGTAGCTAGCCAGTTATCTATGCCTTGCTCCCCGCCTGGCAGCGGTGTGGGTCGATCGAAGTGGGCGGCGTACACCACCCTAAAGCCAAACTCCTCTAGCAGAGACGCGTACTCTGCCAGCGACGGATAGTACCAGGGATTCCTATCCTCAGCGTCTATGCCTAGCGCTGCGAGTGCCTGACGCAGCGCCTCGTAGATCGAGCGCACGTTGCCCTTACCTCCGAACTCCGCCACGAACCGCCCTCCCGGACGGAGCGATGCCCTCACGACCTGTAGCACCCTGCGTGGCCTGCGCATCCAGTGTAGCGCTGCGTTGGAGAACACCGCATCGAACTCGTGCTCTGTGTGATAGTTTTCGGCATCGGCCACCTCGAAAGTGATGTGGGGGTACTTGCTGCGGGCCATGGTGATCATCTCTGGGGAGATGTCTATTCCCACGACCTCAGCCCCCCGACGAGCGATTTGTTCTGCTAGGTCGCCTGTGCCGCATCCCAGGTCGAGCACGCGCTCTCCTGGGGAGGGGGCAAGTAGTTCTACTAGATCTGTAGCCAGCGCTGACACAAAGGCCAGCTGATCGTCATATGCCTTAGCATCCCATCTTACTTGCATAGGATATTATAGGGTCGGGAGTT
>JBHORE010000083.1:0-8022 GCA_042408415.1 Thermobaculum sp. | reverse complement strand
CCGAGCAAAGGCGAGGGCTCTAAGAGACGCCGTCAACGTAGGTGTAGCTGCTCTCGAAGAGCTAGCAGAAGACGAGCCGGAATCCACGCGTACATCCGAAGCAGATTCACTAGAAAGAGATAATACGGCAGAATTTGCTCCTAGTACCGAGGCAAGAGCAATTAGTGCTAGAAGTATAACCGAAAAGCAGCTCAATGCTATATACGCGATAGCTCAGAATAACCTCAATATGAGCAAAGAAGAGGTTGACGAGAAGTGCCAGAGCATATACGGCCATAGCCCTCAAGAGCTTACGAGATGGGAAGCTTCCAAGTTTATAGACATGTTGAAGACTGATAGAGTAGCCTAGATCAAAACTCAACGATAAAATCAAGGGCCACATAGCTGGTTAGCTATGTGGCCCTCTTCTTTGGTATGGCAGCAACAAGAATTGTTAGTATAGCTTTTGAATCAAAAACAGAAGGAGTTATACTTGAAGCACACTACGGAGTGTATCACTGTAGTAGGGACAGGATCGTGGGGTACCGCACTTGCCACAATGCTCTCTAAAGAGCATAAGGTTACTCTTCTTTGCAGATCCAAAGAAGAAGCGGAAAAGCTATTATCTACACGAAGGAACGAAAGATTCCTTCCCTCTATAGTTTTGCCTGAGCAATTATGCATCACTGCGGATCCCGAGATCGCTACTAGCCATTATCCCGTAGTAATAATGGTAGTACCTTCAGCGTCAATGAGAGAAAACATCAGGATTCTAGCTCCTTACCTGAATGAGAATCACATAGTCTTAAGTGCCGCCAAAGGTTTTGAACCATGCACCGAGCTTCGAATGACCCAAGTTTTGCAGGCTGAGTTACCAGAGATTGACCCCAAGAACATCGGAGCGCTTTCGGGTCCGAACATAGCACTGGAAGTAGCTGAAGGCAAACCTTCAACTAGTGTAGTGGCATTTCCAGATGAGCAAGTTGCCATGAGAGTAATCACTGCACTTACCACAAAAACATTTAGAATTTATGGTAGTCGAGATGTTGTAGGAGTAGAGATAGCAGGAGCCCTAAAGAACGTCATAGCTATAGGTGCTGGGGCCATTGATGGCTTGGCAGCAGGTAATAACGCCAAGGCAGCATTTGTAACGAGAGGTATTGCGGAGATATCCAGATTTGGAATAGCTCAAGGCGCTAATCCGCTAACATTTGCAGGACTTGCAGGTATTGGAGATCTCATAGTTACGATCACTAGCAACTACAGTAGAAACAGATGGGTAGGACAAGAGTTTGCTAAAGGCAGGAAACTGGCTGATATATTAGCAGAGTTGCATCCTCAGGTAGCCGAAGGGGTAGAAACCACTCGGACAGCTTGGAAGATGGCTCAAGAGATAGGGGTGGAAATGCCAATCATCGAGCAAACCTACAAAGTTATTTTCGAGGGCAAACCTGTTCATGAGGCTCTAATAGATCTAATGAACAGAGAACCCAAGTTTGAGTCCTAACTCAAAGGGTCTTTGACCACTATAGTCTGACCTCTAGATGGACCAACCGATATTATCGACACAGGGATTTCCAACAGTTCCTCTATACGATGCACGTAATCTTGAGCCTCTTTAGGTAGCTCTTCCCAGCTGGTAGCTTCACTAGTAGAAGTTTTCCACCCATCCAAATCCTCGTAGACTGGTACACACTCAGCAAGTACCTGTGACCTAGCCGGGAAATGACTGATCCGTTCTCCGCGGTACTCGTACCCAACACATATCCTAATCTTATCCAAACCATCTAGAACATCAAGTTTGGTGATAGCTATACTAGTAGAGCCATTTATCTCAGCAGCGTATTTGCTAGCTATATCATCAAACCACACGCATCTTCTTGGCCTACCAGTTGTAGTACCAAACTCGTGTCCCCTCTCTCTTATGTAGTCGCCATACTCATCATTTAACTCTGTGGGGAAAGGACCCTCCCCTACTCTGGTCATATATGCATGCATCACCACTAAGACATGAGATATGTCCTTAGGCGGTATTCCCATATAGGCACATGCACCACCCGAGGTCGTAAGAGAGCTCGTAACATATGGATAACTCCCACAATCCAAATCTAGTAATGTGCCTTGTGCACCCTCAAGTACCACCCACTCGCCTCGACGCAAGGCAAGCCTGATTGACTCTTCCGTATCACATATCATAGGTGAAAGAGCAGCGCACCATTCGTTTGCCTGAAAAACCAATTCTTCCACGTCTATTGTGGGGGAATCGAGAACGCACTCTAGGTATCGGTTGGCTATGAGCGCATTGGCCCGTACCTGACTTAGAAAATAATCTCTGTCAAGCATATCGCCAGCTCTAATACCATCCCGAGCAGCTTTATCAGTATAGGCTGGCCCTATACCTTTGCCAGTGGTGCCAATCCTTCTATCACCTCTACAGCTATCACGGGCTTTATCGATAGCTAGGTGATAGGGCATAACCAGATGCGCCCGCTCGCTAACGTAGAGATTAGATAGGTCTATACCTTTGCTCTTGATACTACCTATCTCTTCAATCAATGTAGCAGGATTCAACGCAACCCCTGCTCCTATCATCGCTTTGACACCAGAGTGAAAAACGCCACTAGGGATCTGATGTAGTGCAAACTTCCCAAGGTGGTTGACCACGGTATGGCCGGCATTAGCCCCGCCGCTATAGCGCACATTATAGGTAAACCTACCCGCGAGCAGATCTATTATCTTGCCCTTTCCCTCATCGCCCCAATGACCGCCCACTACCACTACCGCTGGCAATAAGTTCCTCCAGACACATTGATTTCATCGGGTTATACCCGCCCCAAACATTATATAGGCTTTTATATCTCCATCTAAAGGTTAGATATCCAGTCCCTTAAACCGGTATAATTATTATGTTGAACAAAATTTCTCTTTTTGAGCACTTTGACTACAACTAGGGGGTTGTTATAGGAAGATGGAGATAGGTGTAGTACGTCCTGTTGACATAGATCAAGAGATGCGCTCATCATACCTTGATTACGCTATGAGCGTAATCATGTCCAGAGCATTACCTGACGTGAGAGACGGATTGAAGCCCGTACAACGCAGAACACTCTACGCCATGTACCAGCTCGGACTCACTCAGTCAGCGAGATACAGAAAAAGCGCAGGTATCGTGGGTGAAGTATTGAAGCTATATCATCCTCATGGAGATTCGGCAGTATACGACACCCTAGTACGCATGGCTCAGGATTTTACGCTTAGGTACCCCCTAGTTGATGGCCAAGGCAACTTTGGGTCTGTAGATGGGGATAGCGCAGCAGCGATGCGTTACACAGAAGCCAGGCTAACTGGCTTAGCTGAGGAGATGCTGCGTGATATAGATAAGAATACCGTAGACTTTGTTCCCAACTATGATGATAGCGAGAGAGAACCCGTAGTACTACCCAGCAGGATTCCTAATCTACTGATCAATGGCTCCTCTGGAATAGCTGTGGGTATGGCAACAAATATCCCACCGCACAACCTACGTGAGATATGTAATGGTCTCATCTACCTGATCGATCATCCAGATGCCACAATAGAAGATCTATCTAAGATAGTCCAAGGGCCAGACTTTCCTACCGGAGGTATTATCCTCGGTAGGGAGGGCATACTCTCTGCCTATAGCACAGGTAAAGGTAAGATCATAGTTAGAGCCAAGGCACATATTGAAGAGCTGCGAGGCAATCGCTCAGCTATCATCGTCACCGAGCTGCCCTACCAAGTCAATAAGGCGGCCTTAATAGAGAAGATAGCCGAACTAGTCAAGGAAGAGCGTATCCCAAGCATATCTGATATCAGAGATGAGACTGATCGAAACGGTATGCGGATAGTTATAGAGCTGCGCAGAGAGGCTCAGCCACTAAAGGTGCTTAACCAGTTGTATAAGTTCACGCCTATGCAAACGACTTTTGGCGTCAACTCCCTAGCTCTCGTCGACGGAACCGTGCCGCGCATGCTCACATTGAAGCAGATGATGCGGCATTACATAGAGCACCGACAGATAGTTATCAGGCGCAGAACTGAATACGATCTCGATAAGGCTAGAGCACGAGCACATGTACTCGAAGGATTGATGATAGCTCTCAATAACTTAGATGCCGTCATAAATACAATCCGCAACTCTAGAAGTGCCGATGCTGCCAAAACCAAGCTGATGCAGGACTTTGGGCTTACAGAAGTCCAGGCTCAAGCAATTCTGGACATGCAACTGAGAAGGCTAGCAGCTCTGGAGAGGCAGAAAATAGAGGATGAGCTCAAAGAAGTAAGAACCCAGATAAGGGAATATGAGTCGATTCTGGCAAGTCCTGAAAAGGTATTAGCAATAGTCAAGTCTGATCTCCAGGAAATCAGAGATAAATACGGCGACGAACGTCGTACTAAGATAGTGGAAGCTAGCGGAGACATTAGAGACGAGGATCTCATACCAAATATCGAGGTAGCTGTAAGCGTAACCGATAGGGGGTATATCAAGAGACTACCACCAGATACCTATCGCACACAACGAAGAGGCGGTCGAGGTGTAAACGGGGTGGGAGTCAAAGACTCTGATGTAGTAGAGCACCTCCTGGTATGTAATACCATGGATAGCATCCTATTCTTTACCAATAAGGGTAAGGTTTACCAAATTAAAGCACACGAGATACCCGACTCAAGTCGAACCTCTAAAGGGCTTCCATTAGTCAACCTAATTAACCTAGAACCCCACGAAAGAGTGACTGAGGTAATAGCAGTCAGGGAATTCAAGCCAGATCGCTACCTTACGACTATAACCAAGAAAGGGAAGATAAAGAGGACTTCATTGGAGGAATACTCATCAGTTAGATCCAATGGACTAATTGCGATGTCACTAGAAGATGGGGATGAGCTAAGAGATGTTCGACTCCTAGGTGACAACGACGACATACTTGTCCTTACCGCTAAGGGGCAATCAATAAGATTCCCAGCCACAGATGTACGCCCAACTGGAAGGCAAGCAGTAGGTGTAACTGCTATCAGGTTATCAGAGGGTGATGAAGTAGTTGCTATGGAAGTTGTCCAAAGTGGTGCAGAGGTACTTTTAGTAACTAAGAAAGGTTTTGGTAAGCGGACATCTATAGACGAGTTTAACAGGCAATCCAGGGCTGGATCAGGAGCTAGAGCCATCAAGCTAGACGAGAAAACAGGTGATTTAGCTACTGCCAGGATGGCCCCAGAAGATTCTGAAGTTTTGATAGCCTCTGCCAGCGGGCAAGTAGTAAGGTTAAAGACTAATAGTATTAGTAAACAAAGCAAAGCAGCCAGAGGCGTATCTCTAATGACTCTGAAGCCTAATGATAGCGTCACCAGCCTAGCGATTATAGCCACCAACCACAAGAGATAACCTCAAATCCCAGCAGTAGAGATTCAGAATCTTGATTTGCTATTTCTGAGTCTCTACTGCTATAAACTCTTCAAAAACGCCTTAGGGATGAAACGTGATTCCTCAGGTCTACGATCTTACTCAGCAAACCCTGACTAAAGCTGCAGATATAATCGGCAAAATAGTTGTCCTACTAATTGCACTAATAATCTCGATCACAATTGGCAGATATATAAGGGACAGAATAGTTCGTACCGGAAACAGAGCCCTTCGAGATCCAGCAATCTTGGCATTGCTATCTAACATCGCCTTTGTTTCTGTAATCATCTTAGGCATACTCACTGCCCTCCCATTAGTAGGTGTACAAGTCACAGCGATAGTCACCGTGCTTGGTGTTAGTGGTTTAGCCGTCAGCTTGGCCCTGCAGGATATACTGAGAAACTTCATAGCAGGTATATACATACTTCTAGAGAAACCATTCAACATCGGTGACAGAATAACGATAAGGGATCAAACAGGAAACGTGCGTACTATAGAATTGAGAACTACCGTATTGGAGACGGATAATGGCACGAAGGTTATAATTCCCAACTCGGTATTGATGACAGACATCATCTCCAATAAAGCGGCCAGTAACCTATTACCATATCTAGTAACTATCAAGGCCAATAGAGAAGTTATATTACAGATCGTAGGTTGGTATCCGTCTCTAGCAAAGGAGATCCCAGAGCTGAACCTAATACCTCAACCTGAGACACGTATAGACCTGATAGAGGATGAAAACACAACTCTAGGTTTGAGATATTGGCTGCCTAAGGACAGCTTATTGATAGGTGAGATCGCAGCTAAAATAAAAGAACACTATCCACAAGTCAACATCAATGTAAAAGTAGAGGCATAAATCAAAACTATGGGAAAGATCGGTATAATGGGTGGTACTTTCGACCCCCCACATATCGGCCATCTAGCAGCAGCCGAGGAAGTTGGATATAGGTTAAGACTGGATAAGATACTCTGGATACCTACTGGTATTCCTCCACATAAGAGAGACACTCAGGTTACACCTCCTGAGCATAGGCTTCAAATGGTAAGACTTGCCATAGAGGGGAATAAGCTATTTGAGCTCTCCGATATTGAAGTAAAGCGCCCAGAAGTATCTTACACGGTTCATACCTTAGAGACGCTCAAGCAGCTAAACCCGAATGACTCACTATTCTTCCTACTTGGGACAGACGAGTTCTCCTCGCTTTATCGTTGGTATATGCCTAATAAGATAGTGTACCTGGCCAACTTAGCCGTGATGAAGCGAGCTGGCATGGGTCCCGATATAGCCAAAGTCGAATCCGAGTTGCCTTGCATCAAAAACAGATATTTTCTAGTAGATGTACCTCACATACCTATTAGTAGTACAGAGTTAAGAGATAGAGTAAGAAAGGGGGAGCCTATAAGATATCTCGTTCCAGATAAGGTTATGGAGTACATCTACTATCACAAGCTCTATGTAGAGTGCGGTAAAGATGCTGCGCTCTAAGACTGAGTAAGTGCTAGCTTGATTAAGTTACTTGCAAGCATTAAGTTGGTTAGCGGACCTATACCACCTGGTACAGGAGTAATAAAGCTTGCTAACGGGGAAACCGCATCAAAATCTACGTCTCCTACGAGTCTACCATTCACAAAATTTATTCCAAAGTCTATAACTATGATCCCTTCTCTTACCATATCTGCGGTGAGAGTATTGGGTCTCCCTACAGCTACGGCCACAATATCAGCGTTAAGTGTATAGTCTCTAATCGACTTGGACCTACTATGTAGCACGGAAACTGAGGCATGCTTCATAAGCATTAGCTGAGCGAATGGCTTTCCTACGACGTTACTCCTACCGATAACAACTACATTCTTTCCTGAAACATCTATCCCGTAGTGGTCAATCAGAGTAGCAGCAGCCATAGGAGTGCTCGGAATAACTTGAGGATTCCCTATGGAAAGGAGTCCAAAGTTATAAGGATGAATTCCTTCGACATCTTTCATAGGGTCTAGGGACTCTGCTACCCTAAGATAGCTTACACCACTAGGCAGAGGCATCTGTACCATGACACCATGTATATCTTCTGAACTACAAAGAGAGCGAATATGTACACACAGGTCTTCCTGTGTTATTGAACTAGAAAGCTGATGCACAAAACATCCCAGACCAAGCTTCTGAAACCATTTCTGAAGGTTCTGAGCATAAAGACAAGCATCAGGTTCTTCAGAAGGCAGGACAACAGCCAGGTTGGGAACATAACCTCGTGACGTTTGGAAATCTTGGATTTGACCCTCTAGCTGCTGCCTTACAGTCTTGGCAACAGCTTTACCATCGAGTATGTTATCAGGTCTATCTACCATACGAGCATAATAGCATAACAGCGTTCCGTCGATCCAACAGCATTTACCCTTGACATTCATTGAAGGCTTTCGTTATTATGTAAACGCACTTGATACTATACAAGCCATATCGTTGAGAGTCCAAGGAATATTTGGGGTTTTTCCTTGACACTCATCTGTGGCTTGTATAGAATAGTGAGCGCCCCTGAGAGGGGTGTGGTAGAGGTAGCACCTTGACAGGAGAATAGGGACAGGGCGGGACGAACAGGTGTGAGACAGAGAGGGCTAGAGGGATCTAGTCC
>JBHORE010000075.1:0-11793 GCA_042408415.1 Thermobaculum sp. | reverse complement strand
CTTGGGTAACATACGCCCTGAGAAGAGAATCTATAAGAATTGGGAAGACCAGCCGGTTACTGGAGTGGCTATCAAGACTCTATTTCCGAATCTAGATGATATATACGTGCTAATAAGCGATATAGATCAAAACGGCAACGCAACTGTTAGGGTATTTATAAATCCCATGGTGGCTCTTATATGGTGGGGTGGTGTACTATTTGTAATTGGTACCCTAATATGTGCATGGCCACAGGCAAGGAGAAGCGTGGTCAGACAAAGGAGTACAGCTGCAGAGGTATTAGTTAACCAGGTAGGCGCGAATGTCCAGGCTTAGATTAGTAGATCTATTGATAGTCAACATCATAACTTTACTCCTACTACTAGCTCCCACCTTTGTAATCAATAACAAGGTATTTGCCAAATCACAGCCTGCTAACATAGATGATCAGGTAAGACAAATAGCAAAGGACCTAAAGTGTTTAGTGTGTGAAAACGAGTCAGTTGCTGACTCTCCATCCCCTTTGGCCGCAGATATGAGAGAAACCATCAAAGAGAAACTACTTGCTGGTGAGACTCCAGAAGAGATAAAAGCATACTTTGTGCAGCAGTATGGTGAGCAAATATTACTGACCCCTCCCAAGGAGGGCTTTGGACTCCTTGTTTGGTCCTGGCCTATATTGGCCATAATCATTTGTGGAATAGCCCTACTCTTTGCCATGAATAAGTGGGTTAGAAGAAAATCTGTCTCCATGATAGATAGCTCAAATCATGTATCAGATACCGAGCTAGAGGATGCTGAGATTCTGCAAGAGATCAAGGATCGAAGGGTTTCTGAACTGTGGTAATAGCTCTAGCTGCAGCGATTATATTCCTGGTTGTGGTAGTTTTTGTGCTTCAGCCTTTATTTACACGTAGGCCCTCCTACGTGTATCTCCAGAACGCTCTAATTGACCAAGGAGATTCCAGTATTCATGATATGGCATTGGAAGCTCTTGCAGATATAGAAACTGATTACAGGTTAGGCAAGCTGAGCGAAGAAGACTATAGGCAACTACGTCTCCAATATAGAGAACTTGTCAGCACTACGGCAGGATATGGTACAGATTCAGCAGAAAATGATCTAGCCTACATCGACAGGCAAATAGAACACGATCTTTTGATGATCAAGACCAATCAATCCGTAACTGAAGCACAGGAATTAGTATGTCCAAGGTGTTCAGCCAGGGTAGATAAAGATGATTCGTTCTGCTCCAAGTGTGGAACCAAACTCCAGGCTACATCGATCGAGCCAACACCCAATTTACAACTTAGAACTCCGACTACAAAGCGTGTTGTATTACCCTCCCTAGACAGGCGAGGAAAAGCCCTAACATCTATAGTTATAGCTTGCTTATTATTTGCTCTGGCGACCGCAGTTATTTACCTCCAACAGACAGCTAGAAATGCCAGCGCTAGAGCAGTAGGTACCATTCCATCGAACAATGTGCAGACTATAGCTACATATGGATCTGGCGACCTAGTGTTTGCAGGAGATGGCACTACTATCTGGAAGAGTACTGATGGTGGTAAGACTTGGGAATCCCTTTCCGGCATACAAGGTAACGTAACATCCATAAGTACTACTGATAACCGTTTATTTGCTTTAGTCAACTCCCAAGTATGGACATCAGAGGATCAAGGCAAATCATGGATTAGAATATCAAATGCCCCAAGGCTGGTAGCTATCACAGTTGACAACGAAAACTCAAAGATATATGGATTTGATGCAGAGGGCAACCTATACATAGGATCAAACAATGGTGCCAGCTGGATTAAAACTACTGGCCCAGAACAAGCAGGCGTTTCATCGGCAACCATAGCCTCTACCGATCCTCTAGTCATATTTGGTTCTAGTCCGGCAGGTGTATTTGTTGGTACACAAGGAGCTTGGGGTAGTGCTAACGGCACGGTAAACGGAGCGCTACCCACCAAGAACGTTAGATACGTAGTATATGACAGATCTAGCGGGGAGAGAGGTACACTTCCAAATGGTGGGAACATCCAGGGGACATTGTATGCAGCCACAGATATAGGGCTCTTCAAGTCCACCGATTACGGTACAAGCTGGGTAAAGATTGGATTATCAAAAGACCTAAGAGCCTTAGCAGTTGGAAATGATGTCATGTATGCTGTAGACTCCGCTGGCAACATCTACGTCAGCCGCGATAAAGGAGTTTCTTGGTCAGGGAAATGAGAGTACACGGACTTCAAATCTTAATAACCCTCATTGCATTCCTACTAGTTAGTAGTACGATTAGTTCGAACGTAAATGCTGCAGCAAACGGGAAGATAAGCGGCAGACTGATAAATGGGACAACATCTCGCCCACTCAGTGGGTACTCGGTGAACCTATATTGGACTAACGGACAAACAGAACAGCCCAACAAGTCCACGAAGACAGATGCCAATGGTTATTTCCAGTTTAATAGTCTGCCAGTAGGTGACAACTACAACTATATAGTCTACGCGAAATACAAAGGCGTAGAGTACACTTCACAGAACATACAGCTAACTGACAAAAACCCCAGTCGCAAGTATGATCTCAAAGTCTACGAGACCACATTTGATGATTCTATAATTCATATTGAATCTGCTTCTTTAGTGCTACTAGACACAGATAAAACTACGCAGAGGGCTTTCGTCCTAGAGACGTTCATGATCCAGAATCCTACCAATAAGACTTTTCTGCCTACCACCAACGGACCCAAAGGGCCTATGGGGCTATTGAGATTTTCTCTACCATCAGGGGCGGATCAACTAACAGGTCTGGGCAGACTGGCCAACTATCAGATGATTCAGACCGATAGAGGATTCGGCACAAACTTACCCATATATCCCGGGCCTAATGAGGTAACTTTTACCTATAGCATCCCGTATAGCGTAGATCAGAGCAATTACAACTTTCAACTTACTTTACCCTACCCTACAAAGGAGTTCAGGCTGCTCGGGAAAGAGGGCGGCCCAAGCATAAGTTCTTCCCAACTGAAAGCTGGTGATCCTGTATCTCTTTGGGGCAGTAGATATAATCTTCTTGTCGGTGGCCCATTTCAAAATAGAACCACCCTGGATATCACGTTTAGCGGATTACCAGTAAATATATGGACTATAAGGCCCAACAACCCACAGATTTGGATAGCTACAGCGGGACTAATAATCCTGATGCTGGCCTCAACACTAGCTCTCATCAGTAGAAAAAGCAAGCAGGTCTCCGAGCAGGCTTTATACAATAAATTACTAGCAGAGCTAGCATCTCTTGACAATCAGTTATCAGAAGGAAAGTTAGATCAAGAGACCTATAACAGGGAAAGAGCAGCCATTAAGGAAACCCTTATAAACCTAAAAATGCTACAATCTAAATCCAGTACTGCCTAACCATCCTAGATATTTCTGGCAGCTCGGGCTGCCGCCAACGCAGGCTCTTGCACTACCTCAACTTGACCCAACTTGCAATGTTGAGAGACTATATCTAATACTCCTTCCCGAAAACTGGTGTTACCGACCAATAGCCCACCACAAAGAGCCAACGGCACCTCACCATTTGGGAACTCCAGCCGGCGTGCAAGAGGTAGAGCCAGCAAAGCTATCTCACGAATAGAATCGGCTATTATCTGCTTTGATGCTTGATCCCCCTCTGCAGCTGCCTCGAAAACAATCTCAGCCACAGAAGCAACCAAAGCCTTATCGTAGTTATGATACACTTTTGGAATTATTTCGGAGGGATCATGTAAAGACCATTTATGCAGTATCTTGTCCAGCAAGGAGGTGTTAACTCCCCTGCCATCTGCCATTCTAACTGCAGCCTGTAATCCTCTCCTACCTATATCATAGCCGCTGCCTTCATCACCAATAATATGTCCCCAACCACCAGTCCTGCTCCTCTTACCTTTCACATCAACACCAACCGCTATGGCACCAGTACCAGCTATAATAGCTATACCAACGTTATCCCTAAGGGCACACAAGCCCAGGTCACCATCATTAGTGATCTTTATTTTATCGGCAACCGAGGAGAGTGCCGGATACAGCGCATCATAATCTTCGGGTCTATCAGTACCTGCAATACCTAGCCATGCAGCCTTAGGCTTATCAGTAATGCCCGCTAGCGACAGAGCCTCCGATACAACTGAGGTTATCGTGTGCACTACCCAGTCCAGACCTGAAACAGCATAATTAGCGCCTGCACCAGATTTCCTACTTAGTTCATTGCCGGCAGCATCGACTACAACAGCAAGGGTTTTACTACCTCCAGAATCAACGCCTACAAAAACCTCACTCAAGGCCCAACTCCTCTAGAACGTTTCTTACAACACCGTTAGCCGCCTGAAGCCTTCTTCTAGCATCATCAAAGTCAAGCCCTGTCTTTGCCATTATTATCGCCACTTTGAGATTGTAGTTGGATCTTTTAAGGATGTTCTCAGCTTCCTGCTCACTCACGCCTGTAGCTGCTTGAAGTATCGATACAGCTCTTCTCCTTAGCTTGGAGCTTCTGGGTTGGAGATCTACCATCAAGTTACCGTATGTTTTCCCAAGAAGTATCATACTACCTGTACTTAGCATGTTTAGCACCATCTTCTCAGCAGTACCTGCTTTTAGTCGGGTGGAACCTACGATAACTTCGGGACCAACCACAGGGGCTATCATGATATCCACTATTCTTTCTAACGGAGTCTTGGGGTTACAAGCTAAACCTATAGTCAGTGCTCCCTTTTCCTTCGCATAAGCGACAGCACCAAGCACATATGGCGTTCTACCACTAGCAGCAATACCCACCAGTGCATCCATATTACTTACACCCAACTTTTGAGCATCAGCACGCCCTGCTTCCGCACTGTCTTCTATCTCTTCTATAGACCTAACCAAAGCTTCCGGCCCGCCTGCTACCCAACCTATTACCATGCCCTCTGGAGTACTGAAAGTAGGAGGACATTCTGAAGCATCTAACACACCTAATCTTCCAGAGGTGCCAGCACCCATGTATATAAGCCTGCCGCCTTTACGTAGCCTTGCAGCTATCTCCTCTATAGCACGTGCTATCTTTGGCAGTTCTTTCTGAATAGCCAAAATTACCTTAGCATCCTCAGAATTCATTACCTGAACTATCTCTAATGGAGACATCTTATCTATATTAGTAGTTGCTGGATTGATCTTCTCAGTCTCCAAAGACTTAAGTACCTGTTCAAGATCCTCTATCATAACCACTTCCTTACAAAATTACTGATAGAGCTGTACTTCCCGGAATCTATCTATAAAAGATAGTGCATCTTCTCTCCAAACTGTTACCAAATCTAGGAATTCACTATCGGTATTTGAGGTAACAGCTTTACGCAGCTTGTCACTACCTATCAGCAGGTCCACAAAGAACTTACCTTCACTGTTTTGTATCCATTCGAATTTTTCTTCATCCTGCAAATAAAAGGCTCTCAGAAGATACGCCCCCAATTCCACCGGCCTCAATGCATATCGATCCAATATATGTACTTGTAAGCCTCCACACGACCGGCCAGAATGTTTTGAGAACATAGGCGTAAAATATGTAGCGCGAAACAACACCCCAGGAAACTCAAATTTCCTTAGTGTCTCCAGTAATGCATATGGATCTATCCAGGGTGCTCCTATATATTCGAAAGGTCTAGTTGTTCCCCTGCCTTCAGATATATTAGTTCCCTCTATAAGACAAGTGCCAGGATATAACAGCAGGGAGTCCATAGTTGGTAGATTGGGAGAAGGTTGCACCCATACTAAGTCTGTATCATCATACCATAAGTGCCTTGCCCAACCTTCCATCTCTATTACTATAGGTGCTCTTAGTCCCAATTCATGAGCCAAAAGACATGCTGTCTCACCCAACGTCATTCCATGCAAGACAGGCACATCATGAAATCCAACAAAAGAAGTGTACTCCTTCTGTAGTAAGGGGCCATGAATACCCTTTGGTGAGAGAGGGTTAGGTCTATCAAGAATTATTACATCTACATCGAAGCGTGAAGCCTTAGTCATTACCCTCAACAGCGTAGACGTATAAGTAGCATAGCGCACACCTACGTCCTGCAAATCAACAACTATTGCATCTATATCTCTTAGGAGTTGATCCTCTGGTTCATAGGATTCCCCATAAAGGCTATGTACTGGAATTCCAGTTCTAGGGTCAATATAGCTCGAAACTTTCTCCCCAGCTTGCACCTCACCTCTTATACCATGCTCTGGTGCAAGTAGTGCCACTAGGTCAAAACGGTCATCAGAAGCAAGTAAATCAACGATATGGCGCATATTCCTATCCACGCCAGTATGATTAGTCAGAAGAGCGATAGGACGCCCCTCCACTGCCTCATTTCCCTGCGATAAAAGTCTTTCTAATCCTGTAATGATTCGTCTTCTCATAAGCTAAGTGAGTACCAAGATATAAAATGAAAAGACAACAAGTATGTTAGCATAATAACATGAAACTCCAGGAAAGATCTGAGGTTATCTAGATGGAGATATTTATTCGTGGTGGAAACATAGTAGATGCTCGCGGGATAAGGCAAAACCCAGGCTTGAAACTCTCAAATGGACTAATCAGCTATCAAGACACCAACTTACAAGACGGCTTCAAAGTCATCGATGCATCAGACTTCTATATCCTCCCAGGTTTTATCGACGTGCATACACATGGAGGCGGAGGGTTTGATCTGCATACTACCGACCCACAAGAAATACTTTCATACTGCAAATGGGCACCCTCAACTGGGGTAACTTCATTTCTCATCGGAGTAGTTGGTATACCACATGGTATACCGATAGCGCAAATACAAGCCGCAGTAAATGCTATAGAAAGCTATCAGGAAGGAGCAGAGCCTCTGGGGATTCACCTGGAGGGCCCATATATTAGCCCTGAGAAGCGAGGAGCACATGATACCTCATGGCTTCGAACACCCGACATTGATGAAACAAAATCTATACTTCAATCTTCCAAGGGGCATCTACGGCTGGTTACTATAGCACCAGAACTACCAAATGCACGCGAGATGATAAGTCTACTCATAGATAATGGCGTTAGGGTAAGTATAGGACATACCAACTCAACCTATGAGCAAGCTCTTGAAGCTATCGGATGGGGAATAACCCATGCGACTCATTGTTTCAATGCCATGCCTCCACTACATCACAGAGAGCCAGGTACATTGGGAGCAATTGCTGAGTCACCACAAGTAATGGGAGAGGTTATAGCAGATGGCGTACATGTTCATCCAGCAGTCGTTAAAATACTCGTCAAAGCGCTAGGATCCGATAGGACGATTGTAATCACAGATGCTTTATCTGCTGCTGGATGCCCAAGTATGGAATTTACTTTCGGAGGACAAAAAGCTAAGGTAATAGATGGGGCAGCTCGCCTTGAAGATGGCAGATTAACCGGAAGCGTTCTCACTATGGATCAAGCATTGAGGAACATGATAGAAAAAATAGAAGTAGAATTACCTGATGCCGTAAGAATGCTTACTTTGAACCCAGCAATATCTGCATCAGTCGAATCTAGAAAGGGCTTGATCGAGCCTGGGTACGACGCTGACCTGGTGCTAATGAATCAAAACTTGCAACTTGTGGCTACAATATGTAAAGCCAAGATTGCCTATGCTATAGAAGGCTTTTCAGCTAAGGAGGTCACGTAACTGCCAACTTGGCTATATAGTAAGTTATCAAGACGACCCATAAAAGACCATCTATACGATCTAGCAGGCCGCCATGCCCGGGGATTATGTTCCCGGAGTCTTTCACCCCAACAGCCCTCTTTATGAACGACTCTGCGAGATCGCCCAGCTGACAGGCAAAGGCAAGCGCTAGGCCCACTATAGGTCCCCAAACAAGGCTTATAGGTAGTCGAAACAAGGGTACAAGAATTGTAACTAACAGGATAGTGAATACTGTTGAAGCCATAGCCCCTTCGACAGTCTTTCCTGGGCTGATTTTGGGTGCCAGCTTCCTTCTTCCAAACATACTACCCGCTACATAAGCGCTAGTATCTGTAACCCATGTAGAGATTATGGCCAAGATAAGCCATTCACGTCCTGATTCCAACCCCCTAATAAGCTCTATATGAGCCATGGGTAAACCTACGTACAGGCTGGAGCCTGTTGTAAATAACCACGCAATCACCCCCTCCTGGGGCTTGAGACGTAGCACAGAAAACACCGCGGGCAATAACACACTAGCACAGCACGCAAATAATACCCAAGATAACTGACTAGTCATGTTAGCCAAAGCCCCGCTTATCACAATAGAGACCGTAAGTAGAAGCAGCAACCCAAGAGGGATGCCTGGATAAAGAGATGAGATCATCCTATACAGCTCAAGCGCCCCAATAAAGGCAAGGACTATTAGCAATAGGATCAGTATAGATCTGGGGCTATAGACAACCGCTGCTGCAACAAGTATAACTAGGACGCTACTAATAGACCTGATTAGGAACCCTGAAGGCAAGGTTTAATCCTCTTCAAGAAGTCCTCCGAATTTACGTTGACGACGACCATAGTCCTCGATCGCCTGTCTAAGATGATCTTTAGTGAAGTCCGGCCAAAAAACTGGCGTTGACCAATACTCCGCGTAGGCTGCTTGCCAAATGAGAAAATTGGAAAGCCTCATCTCTCCTGCCGTCCGGATGATAAGATCAGGATCGGGTAGTCCTGCGGTGTAAAGATATTGGCTAAAGAGATTTTCATCGATCTTATCAGGCGGAACATGATCTGACACTATCTTTTTGACGGCATGTATGATCTCGGCCCTGCCACCGTAATTATAAGCGACGCTTAGAACCAACCTGTTGTTATGCTTTGTAAGCTCTAGAGCTTTCCTTATCTCGTGCTGTAGATGCTCAGGAAGTTCGTCTAGGCTGCCGAGGTGACGTATCTGGACTCCGTTCTTGTGAAGCTCAGGTGTTTCAGTCTGAAGGACGTTCTCGAGTATAGAGAGGAGCATAGATACTTCTTCAGGCGGTCGAGACCAATTCTCGGTAGAGAAAGCATAGACGGTCAGATACTTGATGCCCAATTCCACACATGCCTCGACCACATTGCGTATGTTACGTACACCGGCACGATGGCCTTCGTATCTTGGCAGACCTTGATTAACGGCCCATCGACCATTACCGTCCATGATTATCCCGATGTGATTGGGTATACCGTTACTCAAACTGTCAGTATCTCCTGCTCTTTTTGCTCACCAAGGTTGTCTGCTTCCTTGATATATTTATCAGTCAGCTGCTGCAGCTTCTCCTGAGCTCTACGAGCCTCGTCCTCGCTAATCATCTTCTCATGCTGCATCTGCTTGATGTCGTTCATGACATCACGACGAATGTTTCTGATGGCAACTCTATCTTCCTCAACTCTCTGACGAACCATCTTGACCAAACTCCGCCTTCGCTCCTCTGTTAGAGGCGGAACAAGTATGCGTATAATCTTGCCATCATTTGAGGGATTAAGCCCAAGCTCGGATTTCTGTATAGCCTTTTCGATAGGTCCTATAGAATTAGGATCCCAAGGAGTAATAGCTATCATTCTCGGCTCAGGCACAGATATACTAGCAAGTTGAATCAGAGGTGTTGGTACTCCATAGTACTCGACCTCTATATGCTCGACAAGCCCTGGAGTCGCCCTACCAGATCTTATGTTAGACAGATCCTTTTTAAGAACATCAATGCTATGACGCATACGCTTTTCGGCATCTGCCAACAAGTCGTCTATCATCTCGCACTCCTCCCAACAATCAATATTTTGACCGTAGTTTAGCTTACTACAGTTCCAAGCTTATCGCCTGATATCACTCTTACTATACTGTCTGGCTCTTGGATCCCAAATACCAACACAGGTAGAGAGTTCTCCTGACAGAGAGCAAGGGCTGGGCCATCTATAACCTTAAGGCCGAGCTGGATAGCCTCCTTAAAGGTGATTTCATCGTACTTTACAGCATCAGGGTAGACATTAGGATCAGAGGAATAAACACCATCAACATTATTTTTAGCAAACAGAATAACTTCCGCATGCAGCTCGAGCGCACGGAGTGCAGCAGCTGTATCCGTACTGAAGTACGGATTGCCCGTGCCAGCTGCGAGTATCACCACTCGACCTTTCTCCATATGTCTTATTGCACGTCTTCTAATATATGGTTCGGCAACTTGTGGCATCTCTATAGCAGTCATAACTCTGGTTTCACAATCCATCTTTTCAAGAGCATCTTGTAAAGCCAGAGAATTAAGAACGGTAGCAAGCATACCCATGTAGTCGGCCACTGCCCTATCCATACCATGTGACGCTGCGCTTAGGCCTCGCCATATATTGCCTCCGCCCAGCACAACAGCAACCTGTACCCCCTGAGATGCCACACGCTTTATCTGCCCTGCTATATCTCGCACTACCTCAGGATCTATCCCGTACCCCATCTTGCCCATCAAGGCCTCACCGCTCAACTTGAGAAGAACGCGATTATATTTGGCCACAGGACATCACCCCCTATTTCCTGTCTAGAAGGCTTACATAATAGAGCCAATACGATAATATACGAAAGGGGGCGCTTTTTGCGCCCCCTTTATTGGAAACTACTCTTCACCAAGTGCAAACCTGCAAACTCTACGAAGAACTATGTTTTCACCAACTCGAGCAATGGTGTCGTTAATCAGATCCTGAATGGTCTTGCTAGAATCACGATTGTAGGCTTGAGAAAGAAGTTCCTCCACAGAGCCCGCCCCATTAGCAGCAGCCTGCATTGCTATTTCCTTGGCAAGATTCTTGAAATCATCAGTGCGTGCTACGAAGTCGGTCTCACAATTGAGCTCTATGAGAGCCCCAAGCCTACCAGCATGCACATAGGACTCTATAAGTCCCTGTTTGGCCTCTCTGCCGGCCTTCTTAGCTACTACTGATAGTCCCTTCTCACGAAGGATCTCAGCTGCTCGCTCGATATCACCACCAGCCTCTTCCAGAGCTCTACGGGCATCCATTATGCCGGCACCTGTTCTTTCTCTTAGTTCAATAATCGCTTCCTTAGATATGGTCACCTCGGTTTTCCTCCTAATAAATACTATGTTTGTTTTTACACAAAAAAGAGGGTCGGAGCACCGCCCCTACCCTCCGACTTGCACCCTATATTTAGGGATAAACCTACACGGTGGCTAGATCTGACTCACTCTCGGATGCTTCATCCGAGCTCTCAGCGCTTGTCTCACTACTACTCTGTGTTGCAGCAGGCGCAGATTCCTCTGGCTCAAAGACCGTCTGTAGCTCTTCTATCACCTCTGGCCCTTCGACAAAGACCTCTTCACCTTCTTCAGCAGCTAGGCTCTCTCTACGCATTCTACCTTCAAGAGCAGCATCAGCTATCTTGCTGGTTATCAGCCTAACCGCTCTAATGGCATCATCATTCGCTGGTATTACCCAGTCTATTACATCCGGGTCGCAGTTGGTGTCTACCATAGCTACTACTGGAATGCCCAATCTATTGGCTTCCGATACTGCTATGTATTCCTTCCGTGGATCAACCACGTAAACAATGGAAGGCAAACTATCCATACCTCTTAGACCGCCCAGCATCTTATTGAGCCTCTCAAGCTCCCTCTCGAGCTTTAAGGCTTCTTTTTTAGGTAGGCGGTCAAAGTCGCCTTCAAGCTTTCTACGCTCCAGCTCGTCCATAGTACGGAGCCTGGACTTGATGGTAACAAAGTTGGTGAGCATACCACCCATCCAACGCTGGTTAACGTAGAACTGCCCAGCACGGGTTGCTTCTTCTGCTATGGCATCCTGAGCCTGC
>JBHORE010000077.1:0-29758 GCA_042408415.1 Thermobaculum sp. | reverse complement strand
TACTCTCTACATAAATCCGTACGGTATATTCCTTCTTGGATCTAAGATGGGGTAGGTGCGGCTTTTGAGTATTGATTCCACTCTATGCCAGAAAGCCTCTATCTCCAGTGGAGTCAAAAGTTCCCTCAGCTGCTTATTGAGTTCTTCTACTTTAGATTTGTCCGATACCTTCGATTCAAGCTCGATAAGGATATCCTCTGGTATAGGTTCTCCACAGAACTCCCATATAACCGTCCTCAATTTCGGCCTGGGGTGAAAGGTAAGACCGTGATCAATTGCCCAGACGTTATGGTTTTTGCCTCGGAAAACGTGAGCAGGCTTCCTATCGGCATTATTGACTATAATGTCGAACAAAACCAACCTCTGTAACTGTGGGATATCCTCGGCTTGTAAACTATAGATGTGTGGCTCAGTCTCGGGTTCCACGTATATCTGCAGCGTGCCAATGCCTTTTGGACCGGTACGAATTACCGTCTGTGGGATAAGGTTCCAGCCTAGCCATCTGCTCGTGATGTAAGAAGCGTACTCTCGCAGATAAAGAGTACCGTCCGGGAAGTCGATAAGTGGAGCTTCTCCAACTCTTGGCTTATATACTGCTCTGTGTTTCAGGCTTCCCAAGGATACTTGGACGAAGTAGGTGTAATTAGAGCCCCAAGGGGCCAGAGCCCCTCCCTTAATCTCTCCATGCTTCAGTAGTTGTTCTATCTCTGATTCTGTTAGCTGGGAGTCTTCAGAGCACTCTCTTTCCATAGATCTCTCCCATGGATGCGCTCTATGGGCTCTTCTTCTGTACCTGGTGAAAAATTCATGGTCCATTTGGAGCTCCGTGTTGGAGTATACCTATAGGTTTATACATGATCAAGCGAAAAGATATTCCTGTGCTGAAGTTTCTAGTTTAGGTCCAGATTACTAGTGGAAGATGTTGCGTGGAGCCCATCTATCTTGCTTTGCAGCCTATGCAGTCTCTTATGTAGTCTGCGTAGGTTAGTGTGTAGGCAGCAATCTGAAGCGGCTATAGTTATAGCAGTTTGCACCATTTCTAGCGCTTTATAGTAGTTTCTCTCTTCGTGCTCGTAGTGTTTGGCCAGTTCCTCTAATATCAGTGCTGATTTGTTATCAGAATGCAAAGCAATGTTGTGGAGTGCCATTATTAAGTCACTCTTTTGTGCCATGCCTCTTATGATAGAGCTGAGCCTTCGACATATATCCAGCTGTATATGTCTGGGCAGTGGATAAGATAGGGAGTAGTTATATACAATCAAGGCTTTTTCATATTCACCGTTAGATTCATATATTTTCCCTAAGCTATAAGCATCCAAAGGATACAAAGATTGAAGCTTATAACCGTTGTTGTATAACTGACATGACAGCAAAGTGATACCGGTTAGCGCCAATAGGTCGTACTTGTTATGATCTAATATGGACTCAATAATCTGGGGGGTTCCTTGTAGTAGATAGAGGGCATACATTTCCGGAATCAGCCTGCTAGGCAGATCGTTTGCCCTCACAACTCCTAACAGTTCTCTCTCTAAATTGGTTAGCCTGCAGCTAATTAACCTCTCTTTCCATAACCTTCTAGCTGGGTAGAGCATATCTGCGTGCCTATGTATGCTTACAGTTATAGCTTTCCAATCTAGGGCTAGCTCAGAACACCTAAACTCTAGCATCGGTAAATCGAACATCTTACCATTGAAAGACAGTATAGTTGAAAAATTGGTCATGAAAGTGAGCAGATAAGCTAACATGTCCCTTTCATAATTGGGATGCTCAATAGATAACTGCTGTACGATTATGTTCCCGTCTCGAAAGTAGGCACTACCAACCGCAATAATGTAGGTCTCCGATGAATGGTATAGCCCGGTTGTTTCCAAGTCTAGGAGCAAGATGTCTTCCAGAGAGACGCTAAATAGTGATTGGTCGCTGCAGAGCGCGCCTAGCGAGCTTAGGTCAGTGTCGAATAGCTTACTAAGGTCGCTTGATCCGTATAAGCAAGGCGCTGAGTAAACAGTAGATCTTAGATAAACACCTTCCCCAAGAATTTGTATCTTCTCCTCTTTGGGAGACAACATATTAGGTGTCCTTTCAACCTACTAAGATAAGAATTTCTAAAGAATTAATTCTTCCTTCCTGGATAGTGCCTAGTGGGAAGAATTATACTGTATCCTTAGTGTAATACTCCATTACTTCTTAGATTTAAAGATAAGTGATCATGTTGCAAGTATATCCTTGTCTAAGAGAATGCAGATTAGCTGACGTATATACAGACTTGTGGCTGCCTATTGATGAGTCATATGTGTACATGAATATGGTAACGACAGTTGACGGCAGGGCTACTATAGATGGTAAAGCATATCCTATCGGTGATGATGCTGATCATTATCTGATGCGTAGACTAAGGTCATTTGCAGACGCCGTGATAGTCGGGGCTGGGACGGTTCGTAATGAACGTGTATCTGTAGGTATGACTGAAGATATGCAGCATGAGAGGATAGCTGCCGGCAAAGCAGCTAATCCACGTCTTGTTATAGTCTCTGGTCAGGGCGAGGTAAAGCTGTATAAATCTCTCATGGAGCTAGGTAAAGAAAATCTTATTATCTTTGGTAGCAACAAATCCCTGTTGGATCTCTCTGATTATGCTTCTGTACACGTTAGTAGTCATCCATATCCTAAGCCTGAAGAGGTGATATCTACTCTAAGGGACCGGTATGGGCTTATCAGGCTGCTTTTGGAAGGGGGGCCAAAGCTCAACGCCGCCTTTATCGAATCAGGTTCTGTGGACGAGCTCTTCTGGACTATAGCGCCAAAGGTTATAGGTAAAGAAGGACTTCCAATGGTTGTGCCAACTTCCGAATTACCAGTTAAGACTAAACTGCAATTGGTTAGCCTTTATGTTAGTGATAGCGAGATCTTTACTAGGTATAAATTTGTTGAATAACCTGATCATGTTATTTTATGTAACGAACTCGATGTATAAACGTTCTTAATCATAGCGGAGATAGTAAGTGATATTTTTCTGTAAACTAAGTGTTGTCTCCTATAGTGCAAGGGGATGTGTAGATCATACTAGGGGTTTTGCCGTATGGAAAATAAAGCGATTAATCAAGCTTACACGCAACCCAAGGTGGTTGTAATTGGTGGTGGTACTGGTGTTTATGTGGCCCTAATGGGACTTAAACACTATACCCAAAACCTTACTGCTATTGTAACCATGGCTGATAGCGGAGGAAGCACTGGCCGACTTAGAGACGAGTTCGGTCATTTACCTCCAGGAGATCTTAGGAAGGCCTTAGTTGCCTTGGCTGCAGATGATGAAGCCACTTTGATGCTTCGTCGGCTATTTGAGTATAGGTTTGAGAAGGGTAACGGTCTAAGTGGTCATACCTTTGGTAACCTATTCCTGACGGCTCTCACTGAGATAACAGGTAGTACAGATAAGGCTGTTGAAGAAGCGGCTAATATTCTAAACGTCAGGGGAAAGGTTGTTCCAGTTACACTAACAGATACTCATCTGGTGGCGGTCACAGCAAGTGGTAATGTGATCAAGGGTGAAACAAATATAGATATAAGGAGGGACGACCCGGAAGATCCTATCGATAAGGTATATTTGGATCCACCTGCAGAAGCTAATCAGAAAGCGATTCAGGCTATAGAGGACGCTGATGTTATAGTCATAGGACCTGGAGACCTGTTCTCCTCGGTTATACCAAACCTATTGGTTGATGGTATTCCTGAGGCAATAGGGAGAAGTAGGGCTACTAAGATATTTGTAGTCAACATAATGACTAAGCACGGTGAAACTGATGGCTACAAAGCCTCTGATTTCATAAGACAGGTTCTAAGATATCTTAGAGGGCATTCTGGATTAGACTACGCGATAATTAATTATCATGAGCACATACCATCGGATGTGCTTCAAAGGTATGCCGAACAGAAATCAGTACCTGTAAGTATCGACTTGGCAGAATGCCATCAGCTGGTACCCAAACTTATTGTAAGACCTCTCACGAAGACTGGTGCATACGTAAGGCATGATCCTCAGCTTTTGGCTGAGGCTGTAATGGATGTATATGCTCAAGTATCCTCTCCGGCGTCTTCTGAAGTTGATAAGCAGTCGGTAACTGTTAGCCAGTAACTTCTTGCCACCTAAGAAACCCCGGCTCAGCACATGAATGCCCGAGTCGGGGTTTCTTATTGAAATCTGATACCTTGATATATTGTTTCTAAAGTAGAAGGTCTTATCACCTGATTGACAATCGAATAGTGCATTCAAGATAATGATACACTATTTGCGCATAGCCTCTTGAATAAGCGAGGTCTGCATTATGGGCTATTGGGAAGCACTCGATAAGGGAACAAATTACCTATCACCCTCTGACAAGGAGCTCATACGTCGTGCTTATGAGGTTGCCGATAGGGCTCATCAGGGAGAATATCGTAAATCTGGAGAGCCTTTTATTTCGCACCCTGTTAACGTAGCCCTGATACTCGCAGACCTCAAGCAGGATGCTCAAGCTATAGCATCCGCGTTGTTACATGATACGGTTGAAGATACAAACCTCACACTAGACGACATAGAGACTATTTTTGGTCCTGAAGTATCTCGTCTTGTTGATGGGCTAACTAAGCTTAACAAGATACGGCTCAGTCCCGATGAAGAGAAAGATCCTAAGGAGCAGCAGGCCCAGGCCGAGAACTTAAGAAAAATGTTCTTGGCTATGGTTGAGGATCCCAGAGTAGTCCTTATAAAGCTTGCTGATCGTCTGCATAACATGCGCACTATTGAGCATCTTCCTCGCGACAAGCAATTATCGAAGGCTAGAGAGACGCTGGAGATCTATGCCCCCTTGGCTGGTAGATTGGGAATATTCAAGTTCAGAAGTGAGCTTGAAGATCTTAGCTTCAAGGTTCTTTCCCCGGACAAATATAGAGAGATAGCTGCACAGGTAGAAAGGTCTGGGGTTACTAGAGGTAAGTATATAGAACAGGCTATAGATGTTCTCAAGAAGGCCTTGGATGCTGAGGGAATACCTGCGGAGATTACTGGAAGACGCAAACATCTGTATAGCATATATCGCAAGATGGAGCAAAAACAGCGCTCTTTTGATCAAATCTTTGATGTCCTTGGGTTGCGTGTGATCACCGACGAGGTGATGCAGTGTTATGCAGCATTGGGGGTGATCCATAGTATTTGGAGACCGATCCCGGGGGAGTTCGACGATTATATAGCTATGCCCAAGGAAAGCATGTACCAGTCACTGCATACTGCTGTGGTAGGACTGGATGGTAAACCCCTGGAGATACAAATACGTACTCGAGATATGCATGAGGTTGCAGAGTATGGTATAGCTGCGCACTGGAGATACAAAGAGGGGAAGAAGGCTAACGAGGCTGCTGAACATAGGATTACATGGCTTAGACAGCTCTTGGAATGGCGAGATGAGGTCGCCGATGCACAAGAGTTTGTTGAATCTATGAAAAGCGATCTACTCCAAGAGCACATTTATGTTTTTACCCCTAATGGGGATGTTGTTGAGCTTCCCAGAGGTGCTACGCCGATTGATTTCGCATACAGAATTCATACTGAGATAGGCCATCATTGTGTAGGAGCAACTGTCAACGGTAGGCTTGTCTCGCTAGATTACGTCCTTCAGAACGGCGATGTGGTAAAGATACGTACTAGCAAGACTAAGCAAGGACCAAGCAGAGATTGGTTAAATCCTGCTTATGGTTACGTGCGCACAGCCTCTGCCAGGGAGAAGATCAGGCAGTGGTTCAGGAAGCAGGAGAGAACAGAAAATATTGCTCAGGGCCGAGAAATGGTTGAAAGGGAGCTAAGAAGGCTTGGCCTCGAGCATCTAAAGCTAGAAGAGGTTGCTGCTCATTTCCCAAACTATCAGAAGCTGGATGACTTCTTAGCAGCTGTAGGTTACGGAGCTATCAATACATCTCAGATAGCTGGTAAGTTGGTGGTCCAAGAGCAAAAGACCATCATGTCCGAGACTCTGCCCAAAGCTGTCGCAGCTGCGACAGATGTCAAGGTGATGGGTGTTGGAGATTTGTTGACTACGTTGGCAAGATGTTGTTCTCCGATGTTGGGTGATGAGATACTCGGATATGTAACTAGAGGGCGTGGCGTTTCTATCCACAGAGCTGACTGCCCAAACATCCAAAAAGCGGATCCCGAGAGGATCATACAGGTAAGCTGGGATGGTACTCAGAAGCAGCTTTACTCTGTAGTTCTGCAGGTAGTGGCCATAGATAGGGTTGGCCTGCTCCGAGATGTGAGCACTGTAGTTTCAAATGAGAAGATCAATATGAGAGATGTACAGACCTTCGATCATAAGGACCATACGGTAACTATTCAGTTTGCTGTAGAAGTTGCTGATGGCGCTGAGCTGAGCAGGCTGCTTCTCAAGCTAGAGAGGTTGCCAGATGTTATAGAGGTCAGACGTAGGACTCCTTCTGCCTCTGCTGCAAAGACAGCTTAGAGCTAGGGTTCTCTCGTGAGTTGTAAACGAACCTCATAACCCTCTATCATTGATCTGTCTTATTGTGAAGCCTTAGGTCTTATAATATCCGGAAAGGGGGATAGATCCCTGAGTGCCAACCTACTATGCGCTCAAGATAGCTCTTTTTATCGCTCCTAGAGTTCCTCACGATGTTGGTTACTTTATATGTAGTCTTGTTGGACTTGTCTTCTGGGTATTCAATCGACCTGCTAGGAAAGCTATAACAAATAACATAACTCATGTGCTGGGTCCTACCACCTCAAAGTCACTCATCAACAAGTGTGTAAGACAGGTCTTTGTTAACATAGCCAAAGATTATTATGACCTGGTTCTGCTGTCGACCAAAAGGCGTGGTGCCATGCTAGACAGGCTTAGTGTAGAGGGGGTAGAGAACGCGGAAAGGGCTCTATCACAGGGGAAAGGTCTGATAATAGCTTTCGTTCATATGGCTGGATTTAATCTTGCCTTTGAATTGGCAACCGTACTCGGATTTCCTGTCTGGGTGGTCGTTGAGCCTCTCAGACCCATCAAGGTAGGTAAGTTAGTAACATCTTTACGGAGCTCACCAGGTGTGAACATAATTGAGGCCGATTCATCTGTAGTTAGGAACATACTGCGTGTGCTTCGAGCAAATGGTACGGTAGTGTTAGCTGTTGATAGAAGTGTGTCCAATAAAGGAGTAGAGGTGACATTCTGTAATTATAGAACTTTACTCCCAGCTGGTGCTGCTACATTGGCGTTACGAACAGGTGCAGCTTTATGCCCTCTTCTAATAACTAGGATGCATGGGAACAGAGTACACCTCAAACTCTACGAGGAGCTTGAGAAGCCCTCTACTGGAGATTTTGAGCAAGATGTAAGGATACTTACGCAGCGGCTTGCAGATATATTTAGTCAGCATATACAGAGACATCCTGGACAGTGGGTAATGGCACGTGATGTTTGGTCCGAGAATGCGACCTAATCCCTTTTACTTTTATCCAGATTCCTCAACTTTCTGAATAGCTCCAGTTCCTCATTGCTTAGATCGCCAGGAATTTTGGCTAGCACTCTCACCAATAGATCACCAGCTGGGGTATTGGATTTTCCTATATTAGGCAGTCCTTTGCCTGCTAATCTCAATACGGTACCGCTTTGAGTGTGAGGAGGAATCATCAGTATTAGTGTTTTACCGTCAGGGGTGGTGAGAGGTACCTCTCCACCAAAGATGCATGTGTAGATGTCAACCATCACTTCTGTTCTGATATCCCTTCCTTCTACCTGAAAGGATTTATCAGGTTTAATGCTTATAAGCAGATATAAGTCCCCTGGCTCTTCGCCGATTTCTCTAGCGTTGCCCTTACCAGGGATCTTCACCCTGCTGCCATTGGTTACTCCTGCAGGGATATGAACCTCAAGCCTCTTATTTACATCTACTGTTCCCTTGCCTCGACAGGTATTGCATAAACGTGAGGCTCTTAACCCCCTACCATTGCATTCAGGACAGGTTGACTCCTGTTGTAGCTGCAGTATCCTTGTTGTTCCTAGAAAGGCTTCCTGTAGTGATACTTCTACTTTTTGTTCTATATCATCACCCTTCTGAAAGCTAGAAGTACGAGTTCGGTTAGTCGTTTGAACTCTTCGGCCAGTGGTAAATATATTCTTGAAAATATCCGAGATGTTTTCAGTTTCAGGTTTGGAGTAAGTACGAAAAGAGGCAATCTCGCGATCGTATTTTTTGCGTCTCTCAGGATCAATTAATGTTTGGTAAGCCTCGTTTATCTCCTTGAACCTCTCTTCGGCCTCTTTACTGTTTTGGTGTAGGTCAGGGTGATATTGTCGAGCTAGTTTTCTATAGGCGACACGTATTTCTTCCTGAGATGCCTTTTGATTTACGCCTAATATTTCATAGTAGTTCTTGTTCATCCGGCGTATCTTCCCTAGACCTTAGAAATCTTTGCAGATGGTTTCCTTCTAACCCTTCGCCGAAGCAGCATCAACAAGGATGTAACGACAAATAGTAGTAATATCAGGATGAATAGACCGACTACTGGAGCTAGCATTGCTAGGATCACTACTGTGCCTGCTCCCAGATCCTCGAAGACGCTCACTACAGGGTTCGCAAGTCCTCCAGTAGTTATTGTCCACAAGGGCCGTGTACTAGCTTTGATAGCATGCAGACTACCTGCTGATATAGCGCCTAGTAGGTAGGAAATCCAAGTGTTGCCATCGAAGTTGTAACCCACTGCTGCAAAAAGAATGGCACCAGCTAATGGTCTAATAACTGTACCTATTAGATCATTGAGATGATCGATAGTTGGTACCTTATCGGCCACTACTTCTAATGTTACGAGTATTACCAGTATGACTATGGCCATTGTGGATGTAAGAAAGCTGAAGTTATCAGCGATCTTAACCCATCCGAATCTAGCACCAAGCGATATGAGTAGAAGTGCTAGATAAGGATTCCATCCGGCAGGTGCCGATGCTCCAAAACCTGTAGCTATTGAGCTTAGGGGATCCATATAGGCTAGCCTCAGCGTAATATAGGAGTGTTTTCTCTATTCTAGCTTCTATTTGCCGAGTTATTTGCTAATCTGCCGTATTACTGCTACCAGCTTGCCTTGTATCTGTATGTCATCAGGCGAGACATATATAGGCTGCATGGTTATATTTGCTGGCTGCAGTCTGATCCTGTCTCCTTCATGGTAGAACTTCTTGAGTGTAGTAGCTTTTTCCTTCTCAAGCCAGACGGCAACGGTCTCTCCATTTTCCGCTGTGTTAGCATGCCTCATGATAATAAGATCGCCATCGTCTATTAGCGCATCTACCATGGAATGCCCCTTCACTCTAAGAGCGAACAAGCCATCAGATTTGAGGTTGAGCAATGAGTTGTTTACCTCTATGGTATCGGCCCATACTGCTGGATCACTAAGATCTTCTGGAACTTCAATAGGGCTTCCAGCAGCTATGACTCCTACTACCGGTATAGTGGTTACATTTTCCTCGACCTTTTTGAACGGTAGGGATATACCACGGCTTATGTTCTTGTTCCTGGTTATATATCCCTTTTCTTCTAGTTGCTTCAGGTTGTAGTCAACTACAGAAGTAGAAGACAGTCCTAGAGATCTTTGTATCTCTCTGACTGTTGGAGGGATGCCATACTCTTGTATAAATTCCTGCAGGAAGGATAGTATTTGTTGCTGCTTAGCTGTTAATTTGTCTTTCGCCACAGGGTACCCCCTTTACTATATTTTGTGTATATTTCATTATTATACATTATAGTTTTGAACATTAGTTCACGCTAGTAGATTATAGCGGATATAGCGACAATTATAGAAATTGAAAATCCCTTTGACTAAGTGCGATAAGGTAGGCTAAATTCATATGTTCGACTATTTTAGCTAGAAACGTGGGTTGTTATGGCAGCTGAAAGAATATTTGTGGCCCTAGACCTTGAGATGACAGGGCAAGATCCAGAACAGGATGAGATTATTCAGGTAGGTGCGGTTAAGTTCACTCAGACTAGGGTTCTTGGGAGATGGGGAACGCTTGTGAGACCTAAGATCAAGCTTCCTTTTCGTATAGCAAGGCTCACAGGCATAAACCCTAACGATCTCAATAAAGCTCCGGTCTTTGATTCGATAAAGGATAAGTTGAGATCCTTTGTAGGGGATCATCCAATTGTTGGTCATAGTATTGGGAATGACTTATCCTTTCTTGCCAAGCAAGGCTTAGCTCTTGAGAATCCCAGCCTAGATACTTGGGAGCTAGCCATGCTTTTAATGCCTAGTCTCAATGCTTATTCTTTGCAGGGAGTTGCATCTGCTTTAGGTGTGTCCGTCGACAATCATCATGATGCCTTGGCGGATGCGGAGATCACTAGACAAGTGTTCCTAGGTTTGCTTGCTAGGTTAAGAAGATTGAATCCAAAACTGGTTACCCAAGTACTCAAGCTTACAGATAATGTTGACTGGCCGATGAAAATGGTCTTCCAGACGCTATATGAGGAGGTTTGGCAGTCACAGGCAGCTCGTCCTTCCGGCAACATAGGATCCTTGCTGGCATCGAAGGGGATAACCGAAGAAGACATAACAAGTAACTTGTTGTCAGAATCACCCAGGCCTTCCCCTCTGCAGCCCAAAGAGATTACCGAATATTTGGATGAATCCTATATAGAATCTATTTTCTCACCTGATGGGGAGCTGTCTAAAACTTTTCCTGATTATGAGGTGCGAGACCAGCAAATAGATATGGCCCTAGAAGTGGTCAGGAGTATTAACAATAATAAACACCTGGTTGTAGAAGCTGGTACTGGAACAGGAAAGTCCCTAGCCTACCTTATCCCAAGTGCTATATTTGCTCTGAAGAATAACCAGCGAGTGGTAATCTCTACAGATACCATCAACTTGCAGGATCAGCTTTATAACAAAGATATTCCTGCCGTTAGGAAGTTGCTTGGGAGTAAGGGTAAAGATCTAAGAGTTAGCCTAGTGAAGGGTAGAAGTAATTACCTCTGTCTGAACAGGTGGGAAAGGTTTCTAAGATCGGGAATAAATACACCGGAAGAAGCTAAGTTTGCGGTAAAGGTACTGTTATGGTTGCAAACCACGATCACAGGCGATGTGTCTGAGTTGCCGCTGACCTCGGATGAGAAGCAATTCTGGCAAAGAGTATCTGCTACCGAGGAGACTTGCACGACAAGAGTTTGCCGAAACCGAAAGGGAAGGCAATGTTTCTTGTTCCGCGCTAGAGTAGAGGCTGAGTCCTCTCACCTTGTGGTCGTAAATCACGCATTATTACTCTCTGATCTTGCTTCAAATAACTCTGTCCTCCCCAACTATGATTACCTGATAATCGACGAAGCTCATAGACTAGAGGATCAGGCTACTAATCATCTTGGCTTTGAGGTAGATAGCAGGGCGTTACATGAGCTGCTCAACAGGGTAATGGATAACTCCAATCCTATCCGCCCAGAGGGCATATCCGCCAGATTGCCGGTCCATATGCAGGGTAGTCGTGCCTCCAACGCAAACCTAGATCAGGTAACCAACATAGCCATGAGGCTTGCTCAGAGGGCTGACAGGGCTAGAGCTAGGGTAGATGAGTTCTTTGCCAGCCTTGGGAGGTTGCTGCCTGCCTCCTTGGGAATGCACAACGGTTATGATGAGCATTTGAGGCTGACTGCTGAGGTGAGAGGAGGGGAGCAGTGGGAGGGGGTGTTGCTGGCCTGGGAGAATCTGAGGCTTGCTCTCAGGGAGCTGGTGGATGAGGTACATCGCTGTGGAGAGCTTCTGGAGAGCATGGAGGGTTTGCACATAGCAGAGTATGAGGAGTTGCTGGCAGAGGTGCAGGCTATAGAGGTGTCCCTGCAAGACTATATCCATGAGATAAATTCTATTATCATCTCACCTACAGATAATGATGTGACATGGCTCTCTTACTCCCGCAGATATGGAACGATTACTTTGCATAAAGCCCCCTTAGATGTAGGAGGCATACTACAGGAAGAGCTCTATTCTAAGAAGAAGGCAGTTATACTGACCTCAGCCACCCTAACTACAGACCGTAACTTTGATTATGTAACTGGGCGTTTGGGATTATATGAATTCCAGCAACTTATGTTGGGGTCACCATTTAATTACCAAGACACTGCTTTATTGCTAGTACCTACAGATATACCTGAGCCAGGCACACCTGGTTACCAGGACGCTGTGGAATCATTGGTAGCTGAGCTTGTGTTGGCTGCTGAGGGGAGGACAATGGTGCTATTTACCTCTCACAGTGCGGTGCAGGCTACCCAGAAGGCTATCTATAGGGAGCTTGCAAGACGTGACATACTTGTACTCTCCCAGGGGGAAGGTTCCCGACATAGGTTGCTCCAGCAGTTCAAGTCAAATCCTAGGACAGTTCTACTTGGCACTAGGTCCTTTTGGGAAGGTGTCGATGTGGTTGGTGATGCTCTTAGCCTGTTGATAATAGCCAAGTTGCCTTTCGAGGTCCCTAATGAACCCGTATTTGTGGCTAGAAGTGAGACTTTTGCTGATGCTTTCAATGACTATGCTATTCCTCAGGCTATACTTCGGTTGAAGCAAGGCTTCGGCAGATTAATCAGGAGTAAAAGTGATAGAGGTGTGGTAGTCATACTCGATAAAAGGGTTCTTACCAAGAGATACGGCGTCAAGTTCCTAACATCTTTGCCTAACTGCAAGATGCAGAAAGGACCAGCTCGATTACTAGCTTCTGAAGTTAAAAGGTGGTTAGGTCGGAATTCGGAAGAACGGTTATCTGTTAGCAGGTATTAATGTTGTATTCTGATTGCTACCATTTGACGTTGGGGTGGCAGTGACGACTATAGGTTTTTCCTCGATAGCTGGAGTCTGACTAGCTCTATCATTACTGTTATACAAGAGTACAGCGATGGGAATAGCACTCAATATTACTCCAATGGTTATTATTCCTACTAGTTTCGTTATGCAGCCACTAGGCCCCGAAACTTTGGCTGTTGAGGAATAGCTTTTACTATCTCTTATAGAAGTTATTCCTCGATTGGCGCTAATGTCGTAGCCAGTTGATGTAGGAAGCGATTTGGATTCCCATCTCTGAAGAGCCTGGGCCATATCTTCGGCAGATGCAAATCTGTCCTTAGGATTTTTGGCCATAGCTTTGAGTATGATGTTCTCTAGGTCTTGGGAGACGTCTGTGTGAAGAAGGGTAGGTCTAACAGGCTCTTCCTTAACATGGGCTAAAGCTACTGCAATAGGATTCTCGCCTGGAAAAGGCACGAACCCAGTCACAGCCTCGTATAGTACTACGCCAAGCTGATAGATGTCCGTTCTGGGAGTTACAGGACCGTTCTGGGCTTGTTCTGGTGAAAGGTACTGAGCTGTACCTAGTGTGACGGTTTCTTCGGTAAGAGTTGCCTCTGTAGTGACTTTTGCTATCCCGAAGTCTGTGACCTTTACTATACCGCTAGGAGCTACAATTATGTTGTGAGGTTTGATATCTCTGTGTACCAGGCCATGTTCATGGGCGTACTGCAGGGCGTTGGCAACTTGCCAAGCTATATCTACTGCTCTTCTGGGTGATAGAGCTCCATTCTGAACTATCAGCTCTTTAAGGTTCAGTCCCTCGACATATTCCATTACTATATAGTGAAGGTTGCCATCGTTACCAACATCGTATACGCTGACTATATGTGGGTGATTTAGAGCCGCAGCGGCTTCAGCTTCCCTCCTAAATCTAGCTAGGAATCTGTGGTCATCGCTCAGGGATGGATGTAGTATTTTGACCGCTACTCTCCTACCTAGAAACCTGTCTTTGGCTAGGTATACCTTAGCCATGCCGCCTTGGCCAAGCGGTTGAAGCAACTCGTATCTATTGTTCAGCACTAGATCTATGACTGCTATAGGATATTCTCCCTTGCCTTAAATCACTTTCCCTTGAAGTAATGTTATGAGACCGTTGGATCAGTGTCAAACATGGGAAACAGCTCCAAGTTGGACATATGGCACTCCTCTTGCTCTCTCTTTGTTCTGTGGAAATATACAAGGAGGTGTTTCCTATGGATGATAGGCGAGATTTGTCTCATGAGGCGCCGAAAGAACAGGACAAGGAAGGTGTAGATGTGCCTTCTGAGGTTCCTATACCTGATGAAACTTTTGATGAGGATACCTTGAGGCTTGACAATGACGAGGTGGATTTCACAACAGATGAAACATCTTCGTCTTCCGCCATCATAGCCTCCGAAGAGGCTGAACCTTACTTCCCTCCTACCGATCCTGTGATAGAACCAAGAGCTAATGACGAAGGCGGTGCGGATATATTGGGAGGGTTCTCCTCTGGAAACGATGAATCGCTGCTTAGCGATTATGACGAAGATCAGATGTTAGAAGTACCTGATGATGAGCTTACACAGCGAGTGATCGATACCTTGAGACGGGATGCCACAACGGCAGATCTTGATATAGATGTGTATGCTCGTGATGGTGTAGTTATACTTAGAGGTAGAGTTCCTACTCTTATGGATGCTGAGAACGCAGAGTCAGTTGCCAGCACTGTTCCAGGGGTAATAGAAGTAAGGGAGGAGCTTGAAGTAGATACCCAGTAGTACGCCATGGAGGAGTTATGGTCGAAGAGGCAGTTATCAACGCATTGGATATAGCTCGAAGAGACTGTGCTACTAGGGCTGGTGTTAGCGAGCCTGAAGTAGTCGTTGCTGCTGTAAAGAAGATGAGATGGCCTGATGCTAGTCTGGGATGTCCTGAACCTGGGAAGAAATATCCAGAAGTTCCCACTGATGGTTATGAGATAATACTTATAGCTATTTCAAGAGAATACGTTTATCACACTGATATGAACGGTAGAGTAGTCTTTTGTGGCAAGAGATTACAAGGCTAGGGATCGATTTGAGAATTGATCTGATTAATCATTTGTCATTCTGAGACAGAGATGCCTGAGACTAAAGTTCTAAGATTTGGTTGACTGTAGTATTAGTGCATAGGTAAACTATTTAGACTTTTCTTCTAGAGTTGGTGGTATGCCTCCTGATAAGATCAGTATACGTGGTGCTCGTGAACATAACCTCAAGAATATATCCTTAGATATACCAAGAGATAAGCTCGTAGTTCTAACTGGGCTTTCTGGCTCAGGGAAAAGTAGTCTAGCTTTCGATACTATCTATGCGGAAGGCCAGAGGCGTTATGTGGAGAGTCTCTCTGCCTATGCTAGGCAGTTCCTAGGGCAGATGGAAAAGCCCGACGTAGATCTCATAGAAGGGCTCTCTCCAGCTATATCTATCGATCAGAAGGGAACAACCCGTAATCCCAGATCAACCGTGGGCACCGTCACAGAGATCTATGACTATTTGCGCCTGTTGTTTGCTCGGGTGGGCCATCCTCACTGCCCTAACTGTGGGAGGGAGATAAGTGGTCAGACCGTAGAGGAGATCACAGATGCCGTTTTAAAGCTTCCTGAGGGTACGAGGTTGATGATACTAGCCCCTGTTGTAAGAGGCAGGAAGGGCGAGTATTCATCGCTGTTTGCCGACTTGATAAGGAAAGGCTTTGTTAGAGCTAGAGTGGATGGGCGAATATATAACCTGGACGAACCTATTCAGCTGGAGCGTTACAAATCTCATACCATTGAAGTAGTAGTTGATCGAATTGTTATAAGGCATAGCGATGAAGATGGCTCTTCCGAGAGGCAGAGGTTAGCTGACTCTATAGAGACTGCCTTGCGATTGGCCGAAGGGCTAGTAGTTGTCTCTATATTAGATGGGGAAGATATGTTGTTCTCTGAGAACAACGCTTGTCCTGTTTGTGGTATAAGTGTCGGAGTCCTTGAGCCGCGTACATTCAGCTTCAATAGTCCGCACGGTGCATGTCCGGAATGTACTGGCCTTGGGAGCATGCTCGAGTTTGATCCAGAGCTGATAATCAAGTCTCCGGACGTATCCATAATAGATGGAGCCCTCGAACCCCTAACAAAGATGGGTCAGAACACCTCCGCTTACTACATGGAAGTAGTTACTGCTGTATGTGAGCAATACTCCATACCTATGGATGTACCAGTCTCACAACTGACTGAAGATAAATTGAAAATACTGATGTACGGTGCACCCGAACCGGTTATCGTGCACCATCATAGAAGACGATTTGAAGTTAAGTTTGATGGTGTAGTTTCCATACTGCGTAAGCGCTACAAGGAGACTGGGTCAGATTATATCAGGCAGGAGCTGGAGAGATATATGTCTAATAGGCCCTGCCCAGTATGCAAAGGTGCAAGACTGAAGCCTGAAGCTCTAGCGGTTACAGTTGCTGGTAAGAACATAGTACAGATAACTGCTATGAGTATCCGGGAGGCTTTAGCTTTCGTCCAGTATCTATCTGGACATACTGGTGAGGCTCCTCTTACAAAGCGAGAGTCTCTAATAGCTGCACCAATACTCAAGGAAATTCGGGAGAGATTGGGCTTTTTGGTAGATGTTGGGCTTGACTATCTTACCCTTGATAGATCTGCGAATACCTTAGCTGGAGGAGAGGCTCAGCGTATCAGGCTAGCTACTCAAATAGGTAGCAGCCTTATGGGGGTTATTTATATCCTTGATGAGCCCAGCATAGGTTTGCACCAGAGAGATAACACTAGATTGATAAACACGCTGATCAAGCTTCGAGACCTGGGAAACACTGTATTGGTGGTTGAGCATGACGAAGATACCATGCGCGCGGCTGACTGGATAGTCGATTTGGGTCCAGGGGCTGGCGAACATGGAGGAGAGGTCATTGCTCAAGGTACAGTTGAGGATATTGAGAGATCTGAAAAGTCTATAACTGGGGCTTATTTGTCTGGCAGGAAATCTATTAGGGTACCCTCTAGGAGAAGAGAGGGTAACGGTAAATTCCTGCGCATAGTGGGAGCACGCGAGAACAACCTAAAGAACATAGACGTCGAGATACCCTTAGGTAAGTTCATATGTGTAACTGGTGTGTCAGGATCAGGAAAGAGCACCCTGGTTAACGATATCCTTTACAGGCGTCTGGCTCAGGAGTTCTACGGGTCGAAGGATAAGCCGGGCGATCACGACAGGATAGAAGGAATTCATCACCTAGATAAGGTTATTGATATAGATCAATCTCCCATTGGGAGAACACCTAGGTCCAACCCGGCCACATATACGGGGGTGTTTACTTATATTCGTGAGGTATTTTCAAAGGTCCCTGAGGCTAGGGCTAGAGGCTACCAGCCTGGGCGTTTCAGCTTCAATGTCAAAGGTGGTCGGTGTGAGGCATGTAAAGGTGAGGGTATCATCCAGATAGAGATGCAATTCTTGCCTGATGTCTACGTGCCTTGTGAGGTATGCCATGGTAAGCGATACAATCGCGAGGCACTTGAGATCAAGTACAAGGGTTATTCCATAGCCGATGTTCTTGAGATGACGGCAGAGCACGCGATGGAGTTCTTCGAAAATATACCAGCTATTAGGAACAAACTAGAGACTTTATGTGCGGTTGGCCTCGGATACATTAAACTGGGTCAACCAGCCACGACTCTGTCTGGGGGAGAAGCTCAGAGAGTGAAGCTAGCCACAGAGCTCTCCAAGAGGGCTACGGGTAAAACGCTCTACATTCTCGATGAACCTACAACAGGATTGCACTTTGCCGATGTGGATAAGCTCTTAAATGTACTACAAAGACTGACTGATGCTGGTAATACAGTTCTGGTCATAGAACATAACCTTGATGTGATCAAGTGCGCAGACTGGATAATAGATCTTGGTCCTGAAGGTGGAGAGGGCGGAGGGCAAGTGATTGCCCAAGGCACTCCGGAAGATGTTGCTATGTGCGAACATTCCTATACTGGGCAGTATCTCAGACCTATGCTTGAGAGAGACTTGGAACTAAAAGCTGTCAGCTAATTTTCTTTTTTTGATTCCATGTGTTTGTTCTGTATGAACCTGGATCTTTTGTCTACATATAGGATGATAATTGCAGCAAGCACAAATAGGCTTGCCAGCGCTAATATCCTTATTTCTCTGGTGCGGATTAGTCCTGCTGCTCCGAATAGTATAGCTATTATGTAGAAGATGATCGCGGTAACTCTTTGGGATAACCCCAGAGTTACGAGCTTTTGATGCAGGTGCTCCTTGTCTGCCATGTGTATGACGACACCAGCCCGAATTCTCCTGATAATGCTGTAGGCCACATCAGCTATTGGTACTCCCATTACTAGCAGGGCAGTCGTGAGTTTTGCACTACCCAGTATGGATAGTACCGCCATCAAGAATCCCAGGAAGTAAGCTCCTGAATCTCCCATGAAGATCTTAGCTGGGGCAAAATTGTATCTTAGGAATCCCAAGGACACACCCGCAAGTGTTGAAGCATAAATACCTAGCTCGTATTGTCCTAGCCTTATGGCTACTAGCAACAAGAACACGGAGAAAATGGTAGATAGGCCTGCAGTTAGACCATCTATGCCATCTGACAGGTTAGCTGTCTGGATCATCCCAACTATCCAAAAAATCGTGAACATGTATCCCGATATGGTTCTATCAAGATAGATAGTCCCTAAAATTGGCAGCGTTATACTTTGGATCATGATTCCAAATCCTGCAGATACAGCTATAGCGCACGCTATCTGAAAAAGTAAACGTATACCGGCACTTAGATCGTAGAGGTCGTCCGCAAATCCCAAAAGCATGAGAGCTGTACTAAATCCCACTATCGCTATTGCATGATAGGAAGATACTTGCCTAGCAACAGCGAACGAGGTTATTACTAATGTGAATGCTAGGTATAAAGCTAATCCTCCAACATGTGGAGTTGGTACCTTATGTATCCTTCTAGGTGATGGGTAAACTAGCCAGCCCATCTTGTAACATATCCGAATATGTAGATGGGTCAGCACTATCGAAAGGAGACTGCCTGCTATAAAAGCTAGAATATAAGTCACTGCTGATATGTGCCCCGTAAAGCGGAATCCTGGCTATTCTATCAGAGTCTACAACAACACTTTGACACTATGAGCGGGCGAGGGTTATACTCTATATCTGATGGGGGTGTAGCTCAGATGGGAGAGCGCTACAATCGCACTGTAGAGGTCAGGGGTTCGAATCCCCTCACCTCCACCAAAGCTATAGGTATGCTACTTTCCTCTTGCTGTGTCCTTATGTATCCTCGATTGGCTTTTCATGTATTGTAGGGTTTAGAATAATTTATCTAATTCTCAATCCCTTGAGGTCTCCCTATATGTGGGGACTTTCGATTTTTGGGAGGCTGTAGCAATGGTCGATAAGCCTGATGTAAGCGTTCAATCTCCAAACAATAATGATATTCATGCTATAGAGGCCAAGTGGCGTCAAAGGTGGCAGCAAACTCAGATATATAAAACTGATCTTAGGGATGAATCCAAGCCCAAGTATTACAACTTGATGGAATTCCCATATCCTTCGGGTGAAGGGCTGCACGTAGGACATGTCTATACCTATAGTGGGGCCGATACTAACGGTCGTTATAGACGTATGCGGGGTTACAATGTGTTCGAGCCCATGGGATTTGATGCCTTCGGTATCCACTCTGAGAACTATGCATTGAAGTTGGGAATAAATCCTATGGTGCTAACTCAGCGTACCGTGTCCCGCTTCAGAGACCAGATGAACAGGCTAGGCTGCATGTGGGATTGGTCGCATGAGGTGAATACCAGCCAGCCTAATTACTATAAGTGGACACAGTGGCTGTTTCTGCAAATGTATAAGGCAGGTTTGGCCGTACGTAAGAGTGCACCTGTCAACTGGTGCCCTCAGTGCCTAACTGTATTAGCCAATGAGCAGGTGATAAATGGGCGCTGTGAGCGATGTGATACCGAGGTCATCCAGCGTGAGATGGTGCAGTGGTTTTTCAAGATTACTGATTATGCTGAAAGGTTACTCAATGATCTAGATAAGCTGGACTGGCCCGAGGTTTCTAAGAGATTACAAAGAAACTGGATAGGTCGAAGCGAAGGAGCAGAGCTTATATTCACCATCGAGAATACAGGTGATAAGGTTCCTGTTTTCACTACCAGGCCGGATACAGTCTTTGGTGCAACGTATGTAGTTCTGGCTCCGGAACACCCTCTGGTAGACAAGATAACTACTCCTGAATGCAGAGAAGCTGTACAGGCTTATAAAGAAGCGACTATGCGGGAGCGCGAGATAGAGAGGCTCTCTCTGGAGAAAGAGAAGACGGGAGTGTTTACTGGTGCCTATGCTATAAATCCCGCTAATGGTGAGCGCATTCCCGTGTGGATAGCCGACTATGTACTAATGACGTACGGGACTGGTGCGATTATGGCAGTACCAGCTCATGATGAGCGCGACCATGAGTTCGCTAAAAAGTTTGGGCTGCCAATAGTCGAAGTTGTCCAGTCTCCTGAGGGTGTAGAAGGACAAGCATATATAGGCCCTGGTCAAATGAAGAACAGTGGTCAATTTGATGGGATGTCCAATGAGGAAGCCAAAAAGGCTATTACTGACTGGCTTGCGGAAAGAGGACTTGGAAAGCAGACAGTCACCTACAGGTTGAGGGACTGGTTGATAAGCAGGCAGAGATACTGGGGCCCGCCTATACCGATTATCTATTGCGACAAATGCGGAGAGGTGCCAGTGCCTGAAGATCAGCTGCCTGTGGAATTGCCATATATTGAGAACTTCCGCCCTACGGGAACTGGTAAGTCGCCGCTGGCCCTGGTCGAGGAGTTTTACAAGACAGAATGCCCCAAGTGCGGAGGCCCTGCTGTACGCGAGACTGATGTCTCTGATACATTCTTAGATTCTTCTTGGTACTATCTGCGGTATCCGTCAACAGAATTTGATGATAGGCCATTTGATCAGGATATCACTCGTAAGTGGCTGCCCGTTGATTCCTATATGGGAGGCAAGGAGCATATAGTTCTACATCACTTGTACTCTAGGTTCGTCACCAAAGTTCTGTATGACCTGGGATATCTGGATTTTGACGAGCCCTTCACTCGATTGAGGCTGCATGGCATCATTACCCACCTTGGGGCTAAGATGAGCAAGTCCAGGGGCAACGTCGTCAATCCTGATGAGTACATAGAGAAGTATGGGGCGGATGCTCTGAGAACTTATCTACTTTTTATGGGGCCCTACGAGGATGATAATGAGTTTAGTGTGCATGGTGTCCAGGGTGTATCTAGATTCCTCAACAGGCTTTACTCTCTAGTAGACTCCAGGCACGATTATGGTAACGGCCCCGGCGTAGATATGAAGATGCTGCATCGTACTATCGATCGGGTAACCAAAGGTATCGAAGATTTGAAGTATCATACATCAATCGCTGCTCTGATGGAGATGTCCAATTGGATAGCTGATGTTCGTTCGGACATGACTAAGGAGCAGCTAGATGCTGCTTTGAAGAATTTAGTGCTGATGTTGGCACCTATTGCTCCTCACACAGCGGAGGAACTTTGGGAAAGGTTAGGTGGAGCTTACAGTGTGCATACTCAGCCGTGGCCTGAGTATGATCCTTCGCAGCTTATAGATGAGAAGGTTACTATAGTCGTGCAGGTGAACGGTAAAGTCAGGGATAAGCTGGAGCTGCCATCCAATGTGGCTCAGGAAGAAGCTCAAAGGGCGGCCTTGGAAAGTGAGAAGGTTAGGGCTTATCTGGATGGGAAGAGCGTAAAGAATGTTATATGGGTACCTGGTAAGCTGATAAATATAGTAGTTGGCTAATCAGGTAACTTCTTTATACCTAATAGTTTGATCGCGTTGGAGGTGATAGCTGCTTCCAGCTCTTCTGGCTGGGATCCTCTGCATTCAGCTATCACCTCCAGAGTCTTTCTTACGTAAGAGGGTTCATTGCGCTTGCCTCTATATGGTTGTGGCGGAAGATATGGTGAGTCTGTTTCAACCAGTAGCCTATCCAATGGAACATAAGCTGCTGCCTCTCTGAGGCTGGACGAAGATTTATATGTGACTGATCCTGAAAATGAGATGTAGTACCCTAATTGTAGGCCTACACGTGCGTGATCCAAGTTGCCAGAAAATGAGTGCAGGATGCCAACTGTGTCTTTACCTTCGCTATCCAATACATCCAGCACGTCTTCCCAAGCATCTCTGCAGTGTATTATCACTGGCTTAGAAAACTTTTTTGCTAGCTGAAGGTGTACAGAGAATAGCTCCTTTTGCTTATTTATCGATGCTCCCATTCGGTAATAATCTAGTCCTGTCTCTCCAATAGCTACTACTTCTTCTGATGATAGCAATCTCTCTAGCTTGCTTTGAACCTCTTCATTCCATAGATCTGCATCATTAGGATGTAAGCCTATAGCGGAGAATATTATGTTATAGCTACGGCTAAGTTGAAGACTTTTCTGCCATTCTTCGGGGTTAGTCCCTACATCTACTATAATCCCTATTCCTTGTTGAACGGCTCTATCTATTACTCGTTCCCTATCATCGTCAAATGCAGCGCTATTTATATGTGCGTGCGAATCTGTAAGCATTACTCTCCCCTGAAGATCTTTTCTATTTCTCGGGTCTATTCTAGCTTTTCGTTAGTATTGTGCCTGATTTTCGGTATAATCGTCTGAGCTCAATTAACACCATTGGAGAGATTTCTCTTGATAGATAGGTACACTCTCCCGGATATGGGCACCATCTGGTCCGAGGAGAATAAGTTTAATCAGTGGCTTAGAGTTGAGCTTGCAGTATGCGAGGCATGGGCGGAAGAAGGTGTTATACCGCAGTCGGACCTAGAGAAACTCCAAAATGCATCTGTAGATCCCCGAAGAGTCAAAGAGATCGAGAAAGAAACCGATCATGATGTTATTGCTTTTGTTAGAGCTGTTGGAGAAACGGTAGGTCCCGAGCGCCGATGGATTCATCTTGGGCTGACAAGCTCAGATGTTGTTGACACGGCTTTATCCCTTCTTCTGGTTGAGTCAGGTAAGCTTATACTTCGGACCTTGTCGGAACTAGAACAAGTAGTTACTGATCTTGCTATCAAGTACAAAGATACCCCAATGATAGGACGTACTCATGGCGTGCACGCTGAGCCAATCACCTTCGGATACAAAATGTTGGTATGGCTGGATGAACTGAGGCGTGTGCGCGCTCGCATGGCCTCTGCCGTGGAAAATGTAAGAGTAGGTAAGCTATCGGGTGCGGTAGGCACGCATGCTAATGTACCACCTTCAGTCGAGGAACGCGCTTTAGGTAAACTTGGGCTTAAGGTAGCGCCAGTAGCTACTCAGGTTATAGGTAGAGACATACATGCTGATTTCCTGCAATCTATAGCTCTGATTGGGGGAGTGCTTGAAAGGCATTCGACCGAGATAAGGCACTTGCAACGTACTGAGGTTAGAGAGGCTGAACAGCCATTTGGTGAAAAGCAACAAGGATCCTCGGCTATGCCTCATAAGAGAAATCCAGAAAAGATGGAAAGAGTCAGTGGATTGGCTAGGATCCTTCGCGGCTATGCCCTCACTGCTCTAGAGAACATAGCTCTCTGGCATGAAAGAGACATAAGCCATTCGTCTACGGAAAGAATAATATTCCCAGGTGCATGTACCTTAGTGCACTACATGCTTGTCCTCATGAGGGATAACCTTGAAGGGCTCAGGGTTTACCCCGAGCGGATGTTGTATAACCTCCATATGACCGGAGGTTTGGTTTTCTCTCAGAGGGTATTGCTGGCTTTAGTTGAGGCTGGTATGGATAGGCAAGAGGCTTATAAATTGATTCAGAAATATGCTATGCAGAGCTGGGAGACAGGGCAGAACTTTACCGATCTTCTCCGCCAAGATGAGCTTGTTATGAATCTCCTGGGCGAGTCGGGATTAAGAGAAGCGTTTAGCTTGGAGCCACATCTTAAGTATATTCATACAGGATTTGAACGTATGGGGGTGAAGCTTTGAGCAGAGCAGTGACAGAGACTAATCTACCTGGAATAAATCTTATACATAGGGGCAAGGTTCGAGACACATACGATCTAGGTGACTCTCTTCTAATGGTAGCTACAGATAGGATTAGCGCCTTCGACTGGGTTCTACCCACCCCGATACCTGACAAGGGGAAGGTTCTTTCTCAGATATCTGTGTTCTGGTTTGAGAGATTGGGAAATATTGTTCCCAATCATTTCATTACAGATAACATAAATAACTATTCTCACCTATTGCCATATAGTGATGTCCTTAGAGGGCGATCGATGATCGTCAAAAAGGCCGATAGAATTGATTATGAATGTGTGGTTAGAGGTTATATCACAGGTAGTGGGTGGGCAGAATACAAGAAACAGGGGACAGTAGCTGGTAAGCCGATGCCTGAAGGACTAAGGGACGGAGATAAGCTGCCCGAGCCTATTTTCACACCTGCTCGCAAGAACGAAGAGGGACATGATGAGAATATAACCTATGAAATCCTTGAGTCTGAAGTTGGTTCTGATTTGGCTTCTCAGCTTAGGGATATAAGCATACAGCTTTATCAGGCTGGTAGAGACTACGCAGAGACTCGTGGGGTTATCATTGCTGATACCAAGTTTGAGTTCGGTTTTGTTGATGGGCAGCTTACTCTTATAGATGAGCTGCTAACTCCTGACAGCTCTCGATTCTGGCTGGAGTCCGAATACCGGCCTGGCGAATCATTGCCAAGCCTTGATAAGCAGTACGTCAGAGACTGGCTAACTCAATCTGGATGGGACAAGAACTCTCAACCACCGGAGCTACCCGATGACGTGGTGGAGGCGACTAGGCAACGTTATCTAGAAGCTTACAGGATGCTTACGGGGAAGGAGCTTGAGCTTTGAGCCGTTGGCATGGCAAGGTGACTGTAACTCTTAAGTCTTCCGTAAACGACCCTCAGGGATTGGCTGTGTACGAGGGTCTAAAAACACTGGGGTTTGAAGAGGTAACCAGCGTACGTGTAGGTAAACATATTGATGTGCTTCTAGATAGCCCTACGGAAGAAGATGCCAGGAGGCGACTAGCTGAGATGTGCGAGAGCCTCCTGGCTAACACTATTATTGAGACCTATAAGATCGAAGTCTCCAAAGGAGAATGATGTGCGCATCGGCATAATAACCTTTCCTGGCTCCAATGGCGATTGGGATTGCTACTATGCACTTAGAGAGATACCGGGATTTGAGCCTGTAATGATATGGCACAAAGAGCATGACCTTCATGGTGTGAGTGCCCTTATACTTCCTGGAGGATTTGCTCATGGTGATTACCTCCGCGCTGGGGCTATAGCTAGGTTCTCGCCGGTAATGCGCGAGGTGACTCGGTTTGCAAGTGAAGGACGACCTGTTATTGGTATATGTAATGGGTTTCAAATACTAACTGAGGCACATCTACTCCCTGGAGCTTTGATAAGAAACAAGAGTCTTCTCTTTAGATGCTCTCTAGTTCACGTACGTGTAAAGAGTAATAGATCTCCTTGGCTTTCGCTCCTACAGGAGGGGGAAGTTTTACGCCTGGCGATAGCTCATGGCCAGGGTAATTACTTTGCAGATCAATACACTTTGAACTATCTAATAGAAAACGACATGATAGCTCTGCAATATTGTGGACCTAACGGTGAGGTAACACCCGAGTTTAACCACAACGGATCGGTTATGAGTATTGCGGGCATCACCAACGAGGCTGGTAATGTGCTGGGACTTATGCCGCATCCTGAGAGGTCCGCGGATCAATTGCTTGGATCTGCAGATGGAAGACGCATCTTCATGTCTCTTGCTGTGGCCTTGAAAGAGGTGCTCGTATGAATGCGGCAGAATTGCGTGAAGTTGCTCTTACTGAGGAAGAGTATCGCACTGTAGTCAAATTGCTTGGGCGGGAGCCCAATCGTTTGGAGCTTGGAATAATTGGTGCGATGTGGAGCGAGCATTGCGGATACAAGAACAGTCGTCCATTGCTTAGATATTTCCCCACAGAAGGTGAGAAAGTTGTACAGGGCCCCGGCGAAAATGCGGGAGCTGTAGCTATAGATGACAAATTGGCCGTAGTGTTCAAGGTGGAGTCTCACAACCATCCGAGCGCAATAGAACCGTACCAGGGTGCGGCTACAGGTGTGGGGGGCATAGTAAGAGATATATTCACCATGGGAGCAAGGCCCATAGCCTTGCTGAACTCCCTGCGCTTTGGGCCTCTTAGTGAGCCAGAGAACCGAAGGTTACTTGCAGGAGTGGTTAAAGGGATTGGGGATTACGGCAATAGCATAGGTATCCCCACAGTTGGAGGAGAGGTTTGGTTTCATCCGTCTTATAATGGGAACCCTTTAGTTAATGCTATGTGTGTTGGTGTAGCAGACATAAATAAAATAGTCCGTGCCCAAGCTGGTAGCCCAGGAAACCTATTGTTGTTAGTGGGTGCTGATACAGGCAGGGATGGTATACATGGTGCCACTTTTGCCTCGGTGGATGATCCACATACTAGTCATAAGGGGGTAATTCAGGTAGGCAATCCTTTTATGGAGAAGCTTCTCATGGAAGCTTGTCTGGAGTTGCTAGACTCTCAATACGTAGTAGGTATGCAGGATCTTGGTGCTGCCGGCTTGACAAGCAGTTCTGTAGAGTGCGCCGGTCGTGCTGGTAGTGGAGTTGAAATAGACGTTTCTAAGGTCTCTCGCAGAGAGTTTGGTATGACCCCTTACGAGGTTATGTTGTCCGAAAGCCAGGAGAGGATGCTCATAGTAGTCCGTCCTGAGGGTCTGGAAGAAGTCAAGCGGGTTTTCGAAAAATGGGATCTTCACTCCGATGTAGTTGGTATAGTCACGCCTGACGGTATGCTCCGAGTGCGTGATGGGGATGAAATAGTAGGTGAGCTACCTATCAGGCTACTAACAGAAGATGTTCCTAGGTATGTAAGGGAGGCAACTCCCTCTCCGGAGGCGATAAACAAAGCCTCAATCGATGTGGACTCCAAGTTTTCTAGTCGGGTGAACTTTAATCCCGAATCGGATCTTATACGGCTGCTTTCTGCACCCAATATAGCCAGCAAGCGCTGGATTTGGGAGCAATACGATCATACCATTGGTACTAGTACTATGAGGGGCCCTGGATCGGCAGATGCTGCTGTCATGCGTGTTCGTCCTAACGGCCAAGGTGTGGCTATAACAATGGATTGTAACCCTAGGTATTGTTATCTAGATCCTTACTGTGGTGGTATGGCAGCTGTAATTGAGGCAGCTCGTAACCTTGCTTGTGTTGGGGCAGTACCAATAGGTATGACGAACTGCTTGAATTTCGGCAATCCCGAGAAGCCAGAAGTCTACTGGCAATTGAGGGAGTGCATACTCGGTATGAGTGATGCTTGTAAGTACTTGCAAGTACCCGTAGTAAGCGGAAATGTTAGCTTATATAACGAGAGCAACGATAAGGCTATATATCCAACGCCAGTGGTAGGTTTAGTGGGGCTTATAGAATCAGCTTCAGGCTCTGTGTCGGCAGGTGCAAGGAGTGGGGATACTATTTACCTTCTACACACATCTCAGCAGGTTACTTTGGGTGCTAGCGAGTGGCTAGCAGTGGTTGCTAATGAGGAGTCAGGTCACCCACCGGTTTGCGATCTTGATAAGGAAATACCTCTCCACAGACTACTCGTAGAGTCCGTCCGAGATGGAGTTATTAGTGCTGCACATGACTTGTCAGATGGTGGACTGCTGGTAGCGTTGGCAGAGATGGCCATCATAGGCGGTGTAGGTATTGATGCTAGCAATTGGAAGCCTCAGGTTACCCCCTTGTACTTATTTGGTGAGGGGCATGGTAGAGCGCTTGTTTCGGCTCCTGCTAATAAGGAGGAAGAGTTGGCCGAGTTATGTGGTCGGCATGGTGTGCAATTCGAGAGGATTGGTGTGGTTGGTGGTGATACCCTAATTGTCGGTGATATTATTAGGCTTCCTGTGGGCGAACTTATCGATTTGTATGACCAGGCTATTCCAAGCATGCTTGGGTAGGATAGTAAGGGGTATCAACTCTGCCTCGTGTTACGTAGCCTTTCTGGAGACAGAAATTTGTATCCACTACCCCTAATGGTTGCTATGTATTTGGGATCATTAGGGTCGTCTCCTAGTTTTCTCCTGATCCTCCCAATGTAAACATCTATCTGGTTGCTGGATGTGTCAGCAACGTATCCGGCAGCGTACATAGCTAGGTCATCTCTTGACACAACTCTATTAGGACTGGACATTAGCCTTTGTAGTATGCGCATCTCCATTGGGGTCAGGGTAACCTTCTCCCCAGAGGGCAGCTTAGCTGTCAAGTCTGGTATGTTAAGCTCGATGCCGTTTTCCACTATTAGCATATCCATAGTAGCCGCCAATTGACGATTGGCTCGCCTGAGAACAGACTTAACTCTGGCCACCAACTCTGCAGGCTCGAATGGCTTTACGACGTAATCATCAGCGCCGGATTCAAGCCCAGTAAGCTTATCCTGCATTTCAGCACGAGCGGTAAGCATGATTACAGGCATCTCAGGATATTGCTTCTTTATATGTTTGAGCAAGGTGAAACCATCCATCCTAGGGAGTTGGACGTCTAGAAGTATAAGGTCAGGAGTTCTTTGTTCTAATGCTCTCAAGGCTTGACTCGGATCAGCAGCAATTTCAACTTCGTGACCTTCGTTTTCCAACAGGAAATCTATAAGTTTTCCTGTTAGAGGATCATCATCGATAGCCAGTATCAGTGCCTTGCGTGGTTGCATTTTGTATCCCTCGCACTCTTGTACAGGCGTTATAGACATCCACGCATACAGTATAAGACATTATTAGTTATATTTATCATCTGTTCCTGCTAGTTGTTGGCCTTAGTAGGGAGTAAAAGCAGGAAGGGCAGGAGGTTAATATTTGAATTCTCCTGCCCATTAGGTGATGTGTGCGCTTATTTCTACTTACCGATGTTACCTAGCGCATTCAAGATGGCCGGGATGGCAGGCCCAAGAAGTACTACGAACACGGCTGGGAATATGAATAGCACCATAGGTATGATTATCTTGATCACTGCCTTGTGTCCTAACTCCTCAGCTCTTTGCCTTCGTCGAAGCCGCATCTGTTCTGATTGTATAGACAGGGTTCTGCCTATACTAGCCCCTATCTCATCCGCCTGGACTATGGAGCTTACAAGTAACTTCATCTCGTCGAGCTGTACTCTTTCGGCCATGGATCTAAGGGCGTCCCTACGGCTCTTGCCGAGTTTCATCTCGCTAAGAACCAATGCAAATTCCCTAGCTATATCGTTGTCCCATTTCTGAACGATCTCCAACATAGCAGCATCGAAGCCCAGTCCAGCTTCCACACTTATGGTGAGAAGGTCGAGGGCGTCTGGCATCTGAAGTAATATCCTTCGCCTGCGTTGTGTGATTTCCCGAGAGAGCCAGAATAGGGGCAAATATACTCCCGCAGCTAGTAGTACCAGCCCCAATATTAGGTTGTGAGTTAGTAACAGTCCTAGTACTAAGCCAGTTAGTCCCAGCAAAACCTGTATTGTAATGAAATGTGCTAGGCGAATACCATGGGGATAGGCGGCAGCTATCAGTTTGTCTACAATGAACCTTTGCCACTTACCGGGAATCCATCTAACTACCGTTACCGAGACTAAAGGCACCAGTGGTTTGATCAGGTCTACTATGGAAGTCTTCTTTTTCGTGACTGAGACTTCTGGGGGTGTATCTTGGTGTTCCTCATGCAGCAATTTCTTAAGTCTTCTTTGTATAGGACTTGGCCTTTGAGCTAAAACCAACCCATAGACTAGAAATAGGACGCCACTTGCAGCAATTAT
>JBHORE010000062.1:0-7707 GCA_042408415.1 Thermobaculum sp. | reverse complement strand
CGTGTCCTGCCATGGCCCAACGTTCAGGAGAACCCGAATCTGCTACGACTACCACATCAACTCCAATGGAGCTAAGAAACTTGGCTGTACGAGTAACCAATTCAATATCAGCTGCATGATTGGCCCTGGATCTGAGGTTAGTAGGACAATATTGAGAAGCCGGCCTAAGTCCCCTTCTGGCTAAGTCCTCTAGCAGTTTATTGGGATCTGTAGGGAAGTCTCGACCTATCTCTGTACCTTCGTAACCGGCTTGTGCCATCTCGTCAAGCATCTGTTCATAAGGCGTGGGAGGCCTGTAGCCTGGTACGTCAACGTTGTTCCAATTTATAGGAGCCGTGCCTACGCTAACATTAAGAGGCATATCTACCAACCCTCTCAGCTTGCTATTCTTCTTGCGTAACTATCTCCCATTCATCGGGCTCAATGCCAAACTCTCTACAAGCCTGAAGCATGGCATCTTCTTCAGTATCATAGTAAATATCTGCTTGCGGGCGTCCGTCCTTACTTAGATAAAAGAGATAACAACCTACATCCCCCTTATATCGAATAATCTCCAGGTGACTAACTGCATCTCCACCTCCCATCCAAGTCGGTATCTGCTCAGTACGGAGTTTTACCTTACGTAAAAGTACGTAACTGCTCATCCCCTTACCCCTAGATTCATAAAGGAATTTGAACCCAATCTTGGCTTTTTCTACTTCTAGTTGCTGCATCAGCTACCAAAAGAGCCCTAACAGCATCATCTACTCCTGGAGAAGGGTTCTTTCCAGCTACTATTGCATCAACAAAAGCTTGTATCTCGTCCCTGTATGCGTCGCGAAATCTTTCTGTAAATAGTGTGTGCCTGTCTATTACTATCCCTCTTCGATCATACAACCTGGTAGGAAACTTCTCATCTAGCTCGGTTACTATCTTGCCTTCTGAACCATATACTTCAGCACGAATCTCATAACCCCAGGGAGCCCTCCAAGCGTTATGTACGACACCCACAGCCCCATTAGAAAGCCTGAGGATAACAAGTCCATAATCTACGTCATCGATTTCTTCTAGCTGCTTATCCACGAGTACAGCTCCATGAGCATACACAGACTCTATCTCCAACCCCGTCAAGAAACGCGCTGCATCGAAATCGTGCACACCCAAGTCCCAGAACAACCCTCCGCTGGTCTTCAGATAGTCTATAGATGGAATGCGATCACAAGTTACGCCCTTAAATAGCTCTGGTACTCCTATACACCCCTGCTCTATCAGCTGACGGGCTCTTCTGTAGCCAGGATCAAACCTACGTTGAAAACCAATCTGAAAGGGGATACCAGATGCTCTTATCTTATCAGCTGCCCTCATAGCATCCGGGACATTGTCGGCAAGTGGTTTCTCGCAAAACAGTGGCTTACGTGCTTCAGTAACCAGGACTATGTGCTCATAATGAAAGATGGAGGGCGAAGCTATAACTATCGCCTCCACCTCAGGATCATTTACCAAAGCACCAGGGTCATCAGTAAGTGGTATAGGATAACCCTCAGCCTCAAGCTGCTTCTTATGAGCAGGATCAACTGCAGCCCTAACTAACCTTGCCCCTCGGACAGCATTCATAAGATGATCAGCATGCAAGGCCCCTATCCTGCCGAGGCCGATGATACCTACACCTATGGGAGCCCTAGTAGTAGAAGCGTTGCTTCTCTCTCGCAGACTCATACTCCTTTCTGGCCCTGATTACCGATTCCTCCGAAGATACCTCTGCTACAGGAACATCCCACCAGCTTTCAAAGGACGAGACTTTGGCATCAGGATCTACAGGTACATGTATAACCACAGTCCTATCTGCTTTAGAGGCGCGCTCCAAAGCAGATCTGAGATCTGCCGCGTTATCAGCAAACATACCCACTGCCCCGAGGCTTTCAGCATTTTTGGCAAAGTCTATCTGCATATACGGACCCTCAAGCCTGTTAGTGCTTCTATCTCTATATCTTAGCTCGTTACCGAACGAAGGTGAGCCCGAGCTCATTTGTAGGCCCCGTATACACTGAAAGCCAGAATTATCCACCACGACTATCGTCAGTTTGTAACCTTCCTGCAACGAGGTCACGATCTCCGTATGAAGCATAAGGTAGCTGCCATCCCCGACCATCACATAAACTTCTCTGGACGGGTCTGCCATCTTGACTCCTAAGCCGCCAGCTATCTCGTAACCCATACAGGAGTACCCATACTCAAGATGATAGCCCTTCGGGTCACAAGCTCTCCAGAGCTTAAGCAAATCTCCTGGCAGTCCACCAGCAGCGCATACCACCACATCTTGAGGTCTACTAAACTCGTTGACTATCTTGATGACATTAGCCTCTGTAAGCTTCCCAGCTATGGTACGAGATCGTTCTTCATCCACAGCAGCATCCCAGAGCCTCTTGAGGTTAGCCACATCATGCCTGTACTCCTCTGAAGTACTGAACCCCCGGCCGATCAAAGCCCCATATAAAGCTTCAAGAGTGTTACGGGCATCACCTACCAACGGCAAAGCCCCCAGCTTATGTGCGTCCATAGAGGCAATATTGATTCCTATAAAACGCACCTCAGGGTTCTGAAAAGCAGTTTTGGAAGCAGTAGTAAAGTCCTGAAGCCTGGTGCCCACGCATATTACTAGGTCAGCATCGCGTGCAAGCCTGTTAGCAGCTAATCCCCCATTGGATCCTATAGGACCCAAATTCCAATCATGATTCCAGGGCAATACACCCTTGCCTGCTTGGGTCTCGCTGAGAGGGATTCCAAAAGTACTTGTGAATTTATCGAGGACTTCAGATGCTTCAGAATATATAGCTCCTCCACCCGAAACTATCAACGGTCTTTTAGAGTCCTGTATCATCTGTGCGGCTTCAACTATTTGTGATTCTGGAGGCACGGTTCGTACAATTCTATGAACATGCTTCTCAAAGAAACTCTCTGGATAATCATAAGCTTCCGTCTGTACATCTTCAGGAAGACAAATAGTAACTGCCCCAGTTTCTGACTGATCCGTAAGAATCCTCATAGCCTCAGGCAAACTATCTAGCACCTGTTCTGGTCTCGTGATCCTATCCCAAAATCTCGAGACTGGCCTGAAAGCATCATTGACCGTAGTCTCTCTCATTAGAGGATGCTCAAGCTGCTGGAGAACAGGATGAGGAAGCCTTGAGGCAAAGGTATCACCGGGAAGCAGCAGAACAGGTAGCCTATTGACTGTAGCCGTAGCAGCTCCAGTTACCATGTTAGTAGCACCAGGCCCAACTGAAGAGGTACAGGCAAACATCTCTAACCTGTTCTTCATCTTGGCATAGGCAGCAGAAGTATGCACCATTGCTTGCTCATTTTGCGGTCTATAGTAAGGCAGATCTTGCCCCATTTCCTCCAGTGCCTGACCCAACCCCGTCACGTTGCCGTGCCCAAATATCCCAAACACCCCACGAAACATCTTGTGCTCGATACCATCTCTCTCAGTGTATTGAGCACTTAGAAACTTAACTATCGCTTGTGCTGTAGTGAGTTTAAAGGTTGCCATCTCCTCATCCCCCATAAGGCTTCCATGAAGAGGCTACCCAGGCATGCGCCGGATCGTCTTTGAACCTCCATTGCCTAATCGGGCCAGCCATAACGTTCAGATAATACAGATCATACCCCGGGGCAGTCACGACGGGATGATACCCTCTTGGGACCATTACTAAGTCACCGTCCTGGATGAGTAGGACCTCATCCAAATCTCTATCATCTGTATAAACTCTCTGATAGCCAAATCCCTGCTCCGGCCTGAAGCGGTGATAATACGTCTCCTCTAGGTAGGTTTCATTTGGAGGATCGTTTCTATCATGCTTATGTGGTGGATAGCTAGACCAATTTCCACTAGGTGTTATAGCCTCGACCAGAAATATGTGCTGAGCCGGACGATCTGCCTCGTAGAGATGCCTGATGACTCGTTGGGCGTTGCCTTCACCTCTGATCTCTTCGGATATCTCTTCAGGGGTTACTAACCTTGGCGATGCACCCTTCTCAGCTCTTGACCCACAACGTGCTATCTCACAGTCACTTACCGCCGATATAACAAACGGCATCCCAGGAGGAAGGTATACCACATAAGGCTTCCCCTCGAAGACACTACTGCGCTTACCTATATCATCCCAAGTTGCTGATGGTGTCTCCACCGTCACTTTGCCACTCAATACGACCAAACCTACTTCCTCATTACGTGTGCCATCCTCTATAGATTGCCCTTGATGGAGCCTCCACACCTTGAAGCTAACATATTGCCAACCTGCTTCTTCCTGGCTAACCTCGAGCACTGTACCATCAGCTGAAGGAGTAGCAGATGTCCTCTTGATCAACCTACCCTTTGCATTAACACTCATAGCCTTCCTCCTGAAATTTCAAGCTCTCACAAACCTTCCACTCTCACTGGTTTACCTATTCTTAGGGATCGATCAGCGGCTAGTCCCAACGCGGTAGCCTTCCTACCATCTATTCCGGTCACAGCGGGTTCGGTATCTTCGATCACGCTCTGGATGAAAGAAAGCATTTCTGCTTGATAGGCGGAAGCAAACCTCTCTATGAACCAGTAAACATGATCCTCACAGACCCCTTGTCGGCCGTAATAAGTAACGGGAGTTTCATGAGAATGTTCTATCCTTATAGCACCTTCCGAACCGAGCACTTCAGCGCGTACATCGTATCCGTAAACTGCCTCGCGGCTGTTTTCTATAGTAGCGATTATTCCCCCTTGTAGCTTCATGACCACGACTGCGTTATCCACATCTTGGTAACGCTCAACTATTGGGTCCACTAGAGCTGATCCGGTAGCATAGATCTCCTCAACTTCTAACCCGGATAAGAACCGAATGATATCAAAGTCGTGTACCATAGTGTCCCTGAACAAGCCACCACAGGTCTTCATGTAATTCTCATCCGGCAGTTGTGGATCCCTTGTAACAGACCTCAACATGTAGAGCTTACCTAGCTCGCCCCTCTTGATCATTTCTCGGGCTCTCAAGAACCCTGGATCAAAACGTCTCTGGAAACCTATCTGAAGCTTGACGCCATGCCTTTCAACCACTTCAAGAGCATTATCTATCTCTGGTAACTCTAGGGCTATGGGTTTCTCACAAAAAATATGCTTTCCAGCAGATGCTGAGGCCTGAATAAGTGCTGCATGAGTGTTACCAGGTGTAGCGATCACTACAGCATCAATGTCGGGGCGTTCGATGGCTTCTAGTGGGTCATCACTCCAACGTTCAACCTCAAGTTCCTTAGCTAAAGATTCCGCTAGTGAGCCAGCCACGTCAGCTATAAAATATAGCTGTGCATTCGGCACATTATAGGCAATAGTTCGAGCATGAAATCTACCTATCCTGCCAGCACCTAGCAATGCCATCCTTAGCTTAGGCATCTCGACCCTCCAATAGTCCCATAGCAGCGGCAACTATGTGTCGCGGCGTAAGACCATATTTTTCCAGGAGCGCATCATTAGGCCCTGATTCCCCAAACACGTCTCTTAGGCCGACGCGAACCATCCGGGTTGGCCTCTTCTCACCTAACACCTCGGCAACTGCACCCCCCAGGCCACCTAGGATCGAGTGTTCTTCAGCCGTAACAACTCGGTTGGTGGCTTCGGCAGCAGCAAGAATAGCCTCTGTATCTAATGGTTTGATAGTTGGTAGGTGTAGTAAGTACACAGATACATTCTGTGCCTCAAGCATACCAGCAGCCTGAACAGCGCGCGCAGTCTGCACACCAGTAGAGATGATGGCTACATCCTTGCCTTGGCGAAGGACCACACCCTTTCCAAGTTCGAATTTATATGCGTCATCAAAAATTAGAGGACTTGGATCCCTGGTCAACCTAAAGTAGACAGGACCAGGATAGTAAGTAGCAGCATATATAGCCTGTCTACACTCTATCTCATCTGCTGGCGCTATCACCGTCATATTTGGCATAGCCCGATATACAGTTATATCCTCTACTGATTGATGAGTCTTACCAGTAAAACCTGTAAGAATACCGCTGTAACCAGCTCCCAGTTTTACAGGTAGTTTGGTCTGAGCTATCGTCATACGTACCTGATCCAAATCTCTTTTAGTAAGGAAGACAGCAAAAGAGCTCAGCCATGGAATCAGTCCAACAGAAGCCAAACCTGCAGCTACACCTGCCATATTCTGTTCAGCTATCCCCATCTGGAAGAATCTATCGGGGAATCGCTCAGCAACCTTATCTGCCTTCGTAGAATTCGCCAGATCGCCATCCAGTACCACTACCTTTTGGTCATTGGCCATGATCTCACATAGGGTATCACCCCAAACATCTCGCATGGCTTTTCCAAGGCGTAAAGTTTCACTCGTCACTCAGCCACCTCCGGCTCACCCAGCTCCCCGAGGGCTTTGTTCAAGTCCTCTAATGTGAGAGGCTTAGAGTGCCATGGATACTGACCTTCCATAAACGACACCCCTTTACCCTTTATGGTGTGAGCGACAATAAAGGTGGGCACGCCACTGTGAGCCTTAGCCAAGTCACAAGCACTAAGTATCTGCTGAGGATCATGACCGTCTATCTCAATAACATTCCAACCAAAAGCACGCACCTTATCACCTGGATTCACTATTGGAGGCTCCCTATGGACATCCCTATACCCTGATGGTGAACTAGTCCAACCATACTGCGAAAGTCCATTGTAATCAAGAATAGCTATAAGGTTATCCAGATGGAATCTTGGTGCGGTGTGTATCGCCTCCCAAATCTGGCCTTCCTGCATCTCTCCATCCCCAATTAGTACCCAGACGTGAAAATCCTTCCCTAACACCTTAGCTCCTAGAGCCATACCTAAACCAACCGATAGTCCTTGACCTAAGCTTCCGGTAGACATATCTACTCCAGGAGTAGCCGTCATATCTGGATGCCCTTGTAACCTGGAATTGATAGCATCAAAAGTTTGCAGTTCCTCTACCGGGAAATAACCACGCAGGGCTAAAGCTGCATAGTAGCCTACAGCTGAATGCCCTTTAGAAAGAATAAACCTATCACGATCATCCCACTCAGGATTTGAGGGATCGACGTTCAGCACAGCAAAATATAATGTAGCAAGTATATCCGCTGCCGATAGTGGCCCGCCTATATGTCCAGCTCCAGCATGATAAACACTTTTGAGTACCAAAGACCTTATCTTGCGAGCTATCTCGCGTAGTTTGTCAGGATCTCGGGTGGGAGATAGAGGGACATCAATCGATATGGCGCTCACAAAACGTGTCTCCTTCACACGAGGTAGAAAGTATCTTCTGATCTCATATCTTAACACACCTTGAATGATGTGTAACGGATCAAACCAACTTGCAGTATAGGTTATCTATTTGAGACTTATGGGAAGCAATCTCTAGGGTAACTATTACTAATGCGTCAAAGTTGGAGATTAAGCTCATGTCGACTATTGACACGTCTCTGAAATCGTTTTATAAATTTTGCAGAGGTCTCAAAAATGCGGGGAGGCCCAAAAAGCAGGAGGAGTGTGTAATGTCTAACAGAATAAGTAGGAGGAGATTTCTCAAGTTCTCGGCTGTAGCGGCTGGGAGCGCGATCCTAGTGGCCTGTGGTGGAGGTACCACTGGTACCACACCCACAGCATCTACTGGGGCTTCGCCTTCCCCTTCAGCAGCTAGTCCATCCCCATCCCCATCTGGTGCCAGCCCTTCCCCGTCAGCGGCT
>JBHORE010000061.1:0-7278 GCA_042408415.1 Thermobaculum sp. | reverse complement strand
AAACAACGATGGCAGTGGAGATATACCAGGACTGACTGCCAAGCTCGACTACATTGAGTCTCTAGGGGTTACAGCTATATGGCTACTTCCCTTTTACGCCTCTCCCCTCAAGGATGGAGGCTATGACATTTCCGACTACAGATCTCTTCACCCAGACTTCGGAACGATCGAAGATTTTAAGGTCTTCTTAGATGAAGCCCATAGGCGTGGTATTAGAGTAATTACTGAGCTTGTACTGAACCATACCTCAGACCAACACCAATGGTTTAGGGAGGCCCGTAGTAACCCCAACTCCCCTTATAGGGACTACTACGTATGGAGCGATACGGACGACAAATATAAAGACGCTCGCATAATATTTATAGATACCGAGCGATCTAACTGGACTTGGGACCAGGAAGCAGGCAAATACTACTGGCATAGGTTCTTCAGCCATCAGCCTGACCTCAATTACGACAATCCAAAAGTACAGCAAGAGATCCTCGATGTAGTAGGCTATTGGCTCGACATGGGGGTAGACGGACTAAGACTGGACGCAGTTCCCTACCTGTACGAGAGAGAGGGCACCAACTGCGAGAATCTGCCAGAGACACATGAATTTCTCAAGAAACTGCGTAAATTCGTAGATGATAACTGGCCCAACAGGATGCTCCTCGCTGAGGCCAACCAATGGCCAGAGGACGTAGTAGCCTACTTCGGAAATGGTGATGAATGCCACATGGCCTACCACTTCCCCATAATGCCTAGAATGTATATGGCATTGCGTCGGGAGGATAGACACCCCATCACTGAGATCCTGCGACGTACTCCCCCAATACCCGAGACATGCCAGTGGGCACTATTCTTGCGTAACCATGATGAATTGACTCTTGAAATGGTTACCGATGAAGAACGGGATTACATGTATCACGAATATGCAAAAGATCCTAGAATGCGTCTTAACCTTGGTATAAGACGTAGGCTGGCACCTCTGCTGGATAACAGTGAGAGAAGAATACAACTGATGCACCTGCTTCTCTTTACCCTGCCTGGAACACCCATTATCTACTATGGTGACGAGATAGGCATGGGAGACAATGTATACCTAGGAGATAGGGATGGGGTACGTACTCCTATGCAGTGGAGCGGGGATCGCAACGCTGGCTTCTCAAGAGCTAACCCACAAGCACTGTACCTACCGCCTATAAGAGACCCAGTATTCACTTACGAAGCGGTCAATGTAGAAGCTCAGGAGCAAGTGCCAACATCACTTCTGAACTGGATGAAGAGAACCATACAGATAAGGAAGAAATACCCTGTATTTGGGAGAGGATCTATACGCTTCCTGCAACCTTCTAATAGAGCAGTACTAGCTTATATCAGGCAGTACCAGGATACTACTATACTGTGTGCTTGTAACCTTTCAAGGTTCTGTCAGGCAGCAGAACTTGACCTAAGCGACTTCAAAGGGCTTTACCCCGTTGAGCTGTATGGCAAGACGGTATTTCCCCAGATCGGAGAGCTGCCATACCTGCTTACATTCGGACCACATGTGTTCTACTGGTTCGAGCTTAAACCACAGGAGCAGTTACCGTGAACAACAAGCTATATATAAGCAACAAGTACAGTAATCTTGTTGAAGCCTTACATGATGCACTTGAAAGAGCATCGCTCGACTTGCAACTACCTGCCTATCTTGAATCCAATAGATGGTTTGGTGCCCATACAAGGCACCTTCAGTCTGCTAGATTCGAGCGTTGGGTAGAGGTACCAAATTCAGGCGGAGCATGCTTGTGCGTTGTCACTGCAATAGATGCAAGTAATAACCTTACCGATTATCTACTGTACCTGCGGCCTGCTGAGCCAGAAGAAGAACAGACTGAGGTAGCAGATGCTCTGCAGTTCGAGGATTCAAGACAGGCGCTGCTTAGGGTGCTTGCTGGGAACCAAGAACTCTCGGGATTCAGGTTAGATACCGTGGTAGAAGTTGTAACTTCACCTAGATGTGATGGCGAAAGCAGAACCTTACAGGGAGAACAAAGCAACACCTCGGTCATAGTCAACCAATCCTGCGTAATGAAGCTGTACCGCAAATTAGAGCAGGGAAGAAATCCAGAGATAGAGCTTGGTAAATACCTTACAAGTAGTGTGCGATTCGACAAGACACCTACATTGTTGGCGTTTCTCAGATTATCCTCACCCGATGGCTACGATGTAGATGGAATAGTACTTCATGAATATGTCCCTAACCAGGGTGACTGCTGGCCCTGGGCGCTACAAAAAGCTACAAGCTTTATAGAAAGCGTAAATCAAGATTCTGAAGTCTATCCATGGCTTGAGCAAGAAGCAGAAACCCTTCAGGGTGCCAGCAGTATAGGAAGAACCATAGCCGAGTTCCACTCTCTACTTGCTAAGGCAGATACTGAAGGTATGAGACCTGAACAAGCATCTCAGCAGGATTTTGAAGCTTGGGTAGAGTCTATACGCAAAGAGGCTAACAATGCCCTGGAAGCGCTCAACCGCGTTCAACACCCAGACGAATCACTCAAGAACCTAGTTACAGAGGCAACCTCTCTGCAGCCAGATCCTCCAAGTCAACTCGGCTTAAAGACAAGGATTCATGGAGATTTACACCTAGGACAAATCCTAGTCGGTAAAGACAGATTTCTGATCATAGATCTAGAAGGTGAACCAGCAAAGCCGCTATTTGAGAGGAATTCGCTTGAGAGCCCCCTTGTGGATGTGGCCGGCATGCTCAGATCCTGGAACTACGTAGCTATGTCGTTGTCCAAACAATATCCTGAGAAAAAAGCACTTCTTTCCGCCTGGGAGAATCTAGTAAGCAACCAATTTTTGAGATCTTACATTGATGCTGCTGGCTCATCTGACACCAAGTTCCTCCCAGAAGATGAACAAAGTACCAAACAAATACTGGATTTATTCAAACTCCGCAAAGCTCTATACGAGCTCAGGTATGAACTTGACTACAGACCAGACTGGGTAGACATACCTGCAGTAGCTATCAAGAACTTGCTGGAGAATAGTCTGAGGTGAAGTTTACATTCTGTCCGGGAAAGCCATATCCATTAGGAGCAACATGGGACGGAAGCGGGGTGAACTTTGCTCTCTTCTCTCCTGGCGCTGAGAAAGTAGACCTATGCATTTTCAACAATCCTTTCGAGGAGAAAGAGAGCGCTAGGATACCAGTAACCAACAAAACCAACTATACATGGCATATATATCTGCCAGAAGCAAGACCTGGACTTTTATACGGTTACAGGGTTTATGGGCCCTACGACCCTGCTAGAGGATTAAGATTCAACCATAACAAGTTACTCATAGATCCCTATGCCAAGGCTATAGCAGGAGATATAAAGTGGTCCGATGAAGTCTTTGGATATAGAATTACAGGTCATGACGACCAGGACTTGATAGCCTCCGAAACAGATAGCTCACCTTACATACCAAAGTCAGTAGTTGTAGATACAAGCTTCACTTGGGGAGATGATCAAAGGCCTAACATTCCGTGGAAAGATACGATCATCTATGAGCTCCACGTGAAAGGCTTCACACAGCTACACCCTAGCCTGCCAGAAAATCTTAGAGGTACGTATGCTGGGCTGGCTCACCACGAGGTTATAAAGTACCTGAAAGATCTTGGTGTAACCGCAGTGGAGCTACTTCCAGTACATCACTTCGTGCGCGACAGGAACCTTGTTGAAAAAGGGCTAACCAATTACTGGGGTTACAACACAATCGGTTTCTTTGCCCCAGATTCAGCATATAGCTCATCAGGCTTCATGGGGCAACAAGTGCATGAGTTCAAAACTATGGTCCGGAAACTCCATCAAGCAGGCATAGAGGTGATACTAGATGTGGTTTACAACCATACTGGAGAGGGTAATCACCTAGGCCCCACTCTGTCCTTCAGGGGCATCGCTAACGGCCACTACTACAGGTTATCGCATGACTCTCCACGCTTCTATATGGACTACACCGGCACAGGTAACACCATAGATACAATGGAACCATACGTTCTAAGGCTGATAATGGACAGTCTTAGATACTGGATTCAGGAGATGCATGTCGATGGCTTCAGATTTGACCTCGCAGCAACTCTAGGTAGAGAATCTCACTACTTCGACAGATACGGTTCGTTCTTCGACATCATTAGCCAAGATCCCATAATATCTCAGGTGAAGCTCATAGCGGAGCCTTGGGACTTGGGAGAGGGAGGATACCAGCTAGGCAATTTCCCAGAAGGATGGGCTGAGTGGAACGATAGATACAGAGATAACATTCGACGTTTCTGGAGAGGAGATCCTGGACAGGTCAGGGAGCTAGGCTGGCGACTATCTGGAAGTAGCGATGTATTTGCTGCGGGTGGTAGGGGGCCTAACGCCAGCATAAACTATGTTACTTGTCATGACGGCTTCACCATGCGGGACCTGGTCAGCTATAACTCCAAACATAACGAGCCCAACGGTGAAGGTAATAGGGACGGTACCGATAACAATCTAAGCTGGAACTGTGGATTCGAGGGAGAAACAGACAATCAGGCAGTATTATCACTTCGAAGAAGGCAGATTCGTAATTTCCTGACTACCCTGCTTGTGTCTCAAGGTACACCAATGATTCTCCACGGGGACGAGATTGGCAGAACTCAGAGAGGAAACAACAATGCTTACTGCCAGGATAATGAAACCACCTGGCAACCTTGGGATCTAGAGGAATGGCAGGAGCAGCTTCTGGAATGGACCAAACAGGTCATAGCGTTTAGAAAAGCTCACCCTGTATTACGCAGAGGTGAATACTACAAAGGCGAGATGATAGAAGGCTATGACACCAAGGACCTTACATGGCTAAGACCAGATGGCAAGGAAATGACCGAAGAGGACTGGTTGAACCAAGAGATAAGAGCCTTTGGTATGCTCCTATCAGGAGCGTCAGTGATAGAATGTGTGGACGATAACATCTTGGTGATATTCAACGCAAGCAAGAGGAATATCTCCTTTTACCTACCACAACCCCCATCAGGACTTAGGTGGCACTTGATTTTGGATACTAGCAACCCTAGATATCAGGAGCCTCTAAATCGCAGAGTTGCTAAGAGCTATAGGTTGGCTCCCATGTCGATGGCAATTTTTAAGTATCCTATTCAAACCCCGAGGACAGAATCATAGGTGAGGGTTCGATAGAACGGAGGTGCGCAATATGCAAATAGAAGGCGCATGCAGGATAGAGGATCTCATAAATGGCACATGTTATGATCCACACTCCATACTCGGAATGCACCCGGTCGAGAGGAACGGTAGGAGATGCATAGAGCTAAGAGTCTGGGTACCGGGAGCAATAAAAGTATCAGCCCTTGATTACAAAACAAACGAAGAGATACTACCCCTTGAAAGGGTACATGAAGCTGGCTTCTTCATCGGTGCTTTTCCTACTAGGACAGAGATCTTCCCCTATAGACTACGCATCTCAACGGCACATCATACTTGGGTGCAAGAGGACCCATACCGCTTTCTGCCGACTATAGGAGAGCTCGATCTGTACTACATAGGAGAAGGTACACATAGAAAGCTGTACGAGGTACTGGGAGCACATCCAAGAGAGATCGATGGAGTCAAGGGTGTCTCTTTTACAGTTTGGGCACCAAACGCTCGTGGTGTCAGTGTCATCGGGGATTTCAACGGTTGGGACAAACGCAGATACCCGATGAGAGTGCTTGGTTCATCGGGCGTCTGGGAGATCTTCCTCCCAGGAGTCCGGGTTGGCGAGAAATATAAGTACGCTGTAAATGGTGCCGACGGCATAGAGAGAGAAAAGGCTGATCCAGTGGCATTCTACAGCGAGTTAAGGCCGAGAACAGCATCCATCATATATGACTTGGGCGGTTACAAATGGAAAGACAGAGAATGGATGCTAAGACGCCTTGAAAACAACCCCTATCAAAAGCCCATGAACATCTATGAGGTTCACCTTGGTTCATGGAAGCGTCATCCAGATGGCTCATGGCTCTCTTATAGAGAGCTTGCAGACGAACTAGTACCCTATGTCAAAAGAATGGGATTCAACTACGTGGAGTTTATGCCCATACTAGAACATCCCTACGATGGCTCATGGGGTTACCAGGTAACTGGATTCTATTCGGCAACCAGCAGGTTTGGTACGCCTGATGATCTCAGATATCTAATTGATAGATGCCATCAGGCAGGCATAGGTGTGATCATAGATTGGGTGCCTGCGCACTTTGCAGTAGATGAACATGGCCTTTGTAGATTCGATGGGACCTATCTATACGAACATGAAGATATCAGGCGGAGGTTCCAGCCTGACTGGGGAACTTTTTCTTTCAACTACGGGAGAAACGAAGTTCGCAACTTCCTAACGGCTAGCGCTCTGTTCTGGGTCAAGGAATTTCACGTTGATGGCCTACGAGTTGATGGCGTAAGCTCTATGCTTTACCTTGATTACAGCAGAGGCCCTGGGGAATGGGCACCCAATAAGTATGGCGGTAGGGAAAATTTAGAAGCCATAGATTTCTTACGTGAAATGAACTCTCTTGTATACGCGGAAGGCGAAGGAGCCATCACCATAGCAGAAGAATCCACAGCTTGGCCAGGTGTGTCTAGACCTGTTTACCTCGGGGGACTTGGTTTTGGCTTCAAGTGGAATATGGGATGGATGCACGATACTCTAGAGTACTTTCGTAAGGATCCCATATATCGTAAATATCATCAGAACGATTTGACTTTCTCTATGGTGTACGCATACAACGAGAACTTTATTCTCTCCCTTAGTCACGACGAGGTCGGTCATGGCAAGGGGTCCTTAGTCAATAAGATGCCCGGTGATGAGTGGCAACAGTTTGCTAATCTTAGACTACTTTTCGCTTACCAGTGGGCTCATCCCGGGAAGAAGCTCATATTCATGGGAGATGAGTTCGGACAAAGATCTGAATGGAATCATGATTGGCAGCTGGACTGGTGGGTACTGCAGTTCGGCTATCATCAGGGAGTGCAAAGATTGCTGCAGGACCTGAACAGGTTATATTTGCACGAACCAGCTTTATACAGACTCGACCATGATCCCAAAGGCTTCACTTGGCTCGATTATTCTGATTGGGAGAACTCGGTGATATCTTTTGCACGATGGTCTGGAGATGGTAACGATCACATAGTGTGCGCATTCAACTTTACACCCGTGCCTAGATATAACTACAGGATACCAGCACCTCATCTAGGCAAGTACCGAGAAGTCCTGAATACAGATGCCCAAATTTACGGTGGTAGTGGG
>JBHORE010000073.1:0-28848 GCA_042408415.1 Thermobaculum sp. | reverse complement strand
AGGTCCAATCCTTCAACAACTTCTGCTTGCCGTCCGAATACGTTTCTAGATCCTGGAAGGTCTACCCATACTGCAAATGCGGTCAAAATAATGATAAATATCAAGCTGTAAAGTGTAGAGCGCCTCATTCAAGCTCCTTGTTGGAAATATACAACTCCACAATCACAGATAGAGCGGAGGTAACTCCCTCCGCTCGTATAAGGTTACTTGTACTTTCTACTATATTACCACTTGCTGCGTCCCATATGAATACTAGTCATAACTATATGAGCTTTGTGTAGAGATTCTTTATTACTGTGTGCCTTCCTTAAGTACGCCAGGCGATAGCCTCAGCTGACCAGTCTCTCTGCCGAGAACCAATGATAGTAGCCAGTGGGTGAATAAGTAAATTCTGTTTCGCCATGAAGGTATATGCATTAAGTAGTATGAGTGCCAGATAAACCAAGCTGGTATACCAGTAAAGGTAAACGGCCCAACCTCTGCAACACCAGTGTGTTGTCCCAGTAGGGCTAGATGACCTAGAGGCCTGAAAACAAAGGGTTTTACGCTTCTATTCTGTATAAGACTTGATATTGTTCTTCCGACGTACCTGCCCATGTGCTCAGCCGCTTGTGCCGTGGGAGGTATGGGGTCGTTAGTTCTTGCATCGAATGCCCATGAAGAGTCTCCTACAACAAAGACATTTGGGTATTGGGGAACACGCAAAAACTTATCTACAATCAAAGACCCATTTTTGGCGTGCTCTACAGGCAGATCCTTTACAATCTTTGGTGCTGTTATACCGGCAGCCCAAAAAATAGTACGAGCCTTTATAGTTCCTACAGAAGTTTTTACCTCATCTTCGGTTACTGCTTCCACAGATGCATTAGTCAATATTTCTATGCCTTCGTGTTCAAGTACTTCCTGCACGGTCTTAGATATATGTGGTCTGCTTTGTGGGACTAATCTACTGGATCTACTTACAAGCACGATTCTAGCCGGCTCATTCTCTAGCCAAGGATATTCGGCAAAGAGTCCTGCATATATGTATTCCTTAAGTGTAGCAGCCAATTCAATGCCGGTATCACCACCTCCGCCGACCACGAATGTAAGCCAAGACTTACGTGCTTCGGGATCTTGTTCTTTATGAGCCGTTTCAAGAGCATCTATTACTTTGTTTCTTAGCTCTATAGCGTCTGCAGGACTCCTAAAGAGTAGTGCTCTTTCTCTTAGCCCTGGTAGGTCCGGGATAGCAGTTACGCTACCCAAGGCGATCACTAAGAAATCGAATGGCCTATCCTCTCCGTTGTCAAAGTAGACCACCTGGTTCTGCAGGTCGATATGTTTGACTACGGAATGCATGACGTGAAAGCTTCTTCCTTTTTGAAACTTCCTGATAGGGACAGTAGCATCATCAGGGCAGCTCTTGCCGGAGGCTACGGTCCACAGTAAGGGTTGGAATAGCTGGGTATTGTCTCGATCCACTACTAGGATACTAACATCCTGCCTCTTACCTAGGTGTTTGTCGAGCTCTATGGCCGCCTGTATGCCCCCAAATCCGGCTCCTAGTATGAGTATCTTATAACTAGCTTTTCTGTATTCCTCCTCAGACTGACTTCTATGTCCCTTACTCAGCAGATCAATACGGGCACTAACAGTCATTGAGATAGCCCCTCCTAGGTTATTGTGTCTAACAGCTAAACTTTCAGCAAGTTTGAGGCCGTGTAGCTTAGTAACTATAATGGCTGAGGACTTATTAGAAACTCTGTGTAGGGGTGAGGTTAGGTGTCTTTGAATAGCGAGGTTAGGGTACGCTTCCCGCCAAGTCCTACTGGATACTTGCATGTGGGCAACTTAAGAACTGCCGTCTTCAACTGGCTATTAGCTAGGCATCATGGTGGCAAATTTATTCTGAGAATCGAGGATACAGATCGCGCTAGAGTTGTACCTGGTGCCGTAGAAGTAATTTATGAAACTTTGCGTTGGATAGGTATCGACTGGGACGAGGGACCAGATATTGGTGGCCCTCATGCACCCTACGTGCAATCTGAGCGCAAGGAGATATACAGGGAATATGCCGAGCTGCTCATCTCCCAGGGCAAGGCTTACAGATGTTTCTGTTCTCAGGAAAGGCTAGAAGCTTTAAGGGAGGAACAAAGGAAGAATAATTTACCTACGCGCTACGATCGCAAGTGCCGATATTTGGATCCCCAAGAGGCCAAGAGGTTAGCAGAATCAGGACAGCCATACGTGGTAAGGTTTGCTACGCCGCTTGAAGGTATTACTACCATGTTTGACCTTCTGCGTGGTCCTGTAACCTACCAGAACGATCAAATAGATGATTTCGTCATTCTGAAAAGTGATGGTTATCCTCCTTATCACTTTGCAGTTGTGGTAGACGATCATCTGATGGGTATAACCCATGTACTTAGAGGAGATGAGTATATAAGCTCTGGTGCTAGAGATATTCTTTTGCATGAGGCGCTTGGGTGGAATCCACCTCTATATGCTCACACAGCGATCATATTAGGTCCTGATAGGTCGAGGCTAAGCAAGAGGCATGGAGCCTTGCCAGCACTTGAGTATCGGGATATTGGGATAATTCCTGAGGCTATGTTTAATTACCTTGCTTTGCTTGGTGCTTCGTACAGTGCTGATAGGGAGATATTCTCAAGAGAAGAACTGATAGAGCTGTTTGACATAGACAAAATGAGTCCTTCTCCTGCGATATTCGATGCAAATAAACTCGAGTGGATGAATGCCTATTACATAAACCATGTGCTCAGCGTCGATGACCTGGCAAGTAGAGCCAAGCCTATCCTTGAGAACGCTGGCCTAGTGAAGGCCGAAGAGTTGGATGAGGGTTATTTGCTTGAAGTTATAGGGCTGGTAAAGGATAGGATTAAGCTTCTACCGGATGTAGTAGAGCTTACGGACTTCTTCTTTAAAGATCCAGACCCATCTGCAGAAGAGATTGCTGGAAAGAAGCTGACTTTGCAGGAGGCACAAGAGCTCTTACAGAAAGTAAAAGATAGGGTATCGCCTATTGATAATTGGTCAGAAGAAATACTCGAGACCGAGCTGAGATCTATGGCATCTGAGCTTAGCGTGAAGACTGGAACGCTTTTCATGCTCATTCGAGTGGCTATAACAGGCAAGACTGCGTCTCCTGGACTATTCGAGACGATGAAGGTCTTAGGTAAAGACCGAACTATATCCAGGATAGATAGAGCTATTGACAAGCTCGATTTGGTAGTTCATGGGGGATAAGCTTATCCCCCATGATTATTTTCTACAACGAATAGCCCTGTCTTATTCAGCCTACGCAACAGATTCGAGACCTCACGCTCATAGTTATCTTTGGGAAGGAATAACAGCACCTTGGTCTCGCCTATGACCATAGGGTGAAAGTGCTGAATAAAAGATAGTTTTTGAAGATCTCTAACGGCCTCTGTGCTATCTAGACTAAGAACCAACCCTTGTGCAAAACCGACCTTATAAGGCTCTTTCCCCCATTCTTCCAACTTACTAATAATAGAATCAGGGAGCTTTTCTTTGGAGTGCTCCTCCAGAAACTCAACTATTCCAGATGGACTAAGGTTTACACCCCTAGCCCTGGCTACGGTTCTACGATCCGCCACGTATATTCCCAAGCCCGACTCCTGCCACTTGTGGGGCCTGGCAAAGGCGGATAAAGTCCAGATGAGGGATGATTCTGGTCTGGTTACTCTAATTTGTAGCCCGGAGTTATGATTTTGGATGGACAAAGATTTTGCAAGCCTGGACTCGTATTTAGTCTTTGATTTGCCTATAAGAAATGCACCATCCGATGTGAGGGAGAATGCTGGATTGAGTTCATCAGAGGATGTCTCTACTACGTGTAGCCATGTAAGAGGACCTTGGAATAAGAGTGTTATCCAACGACCTTCAAACCTTGGCCATTCTTCTAAGGCCTTCTGTGCTCCCTCTAACCCTAGTTCTCTAACTAGTCGATTATTGGTTCTTATGATATAAGGATGCTCTTGCTTAATTATCTCGGATACCTGTTCTATACTGTACCACTTATCCACATGACACGCAGATAGTATCTCTATTAACTCCAAACGTGCCTTTTTCAATATGTCCTGGCTATCACTGTAGCCCGGGGCTTGCTTGAGAAGCCCATGAGATTCATCGTATTTCGTTTCTATCCAGGCTTTAAATATTCTCTTAGCTTGAACCTCGATTGGTAGCTTTACCCAGCTCTCGACCGCTTGTGTTGTAGTAATCATCCCTGCATTTTCGGATATTAGTCCCAGGTCGGAGCTTAGATGGAATAGCAACTTGGCGTGCGAAGCTTTGTCCTTTGAGCTGGTAAATATGAGACTGGCTAGTCTGTTAAACAGTGCCTCTTCTATTTCAGCATTATTGGGATAAGGTAGATCATATAATTGGTACGCACGTAGTAGGTGTAACATGTCCCATGCTGGGGCATAATCAGGGTTTTTTACTTGCTTGCGAGGTGTATAAACCTCAGGAGGGGAAACATAGTTCTTAGACTTGGTTGTATGTATCAACCCTCTGGTGGGGAATATCAGCCATCTGTCGTTGTATAAAGCTTCTTGCACAAGAATATTCTCGGTCAGCTCTATTATGGCCTCTCGCATCGCTGAAAGAGACAAGTTCAGACTCTTGGTAAGTTCGAATCCGTAGGCTTTGCCTTCTTCTAACAGGGATCGATAGACCATTAGAGCGTTGGTAGTAAGCTTTTTCAATACTCTTGATGTAGGAGTCTTCCCCAGTTCCTCTAGCAGGGACTTGATTATCTCTTCTCTGGTGTAGCTTCCGGGTTCATCTGCCAAGCCCCAATGTAGCGCTACGGTTTCCAGCTCACCAGTCCCCATGCTCTCCAGGTAAAACTCTAAGGGCTTGTCTGAGGTGTCGCCTTCTTGAAGTTTTCTCTTTAGTCTCGTGATCATACGTGTTAGCTCTCTGGGGATTAGCAGATAAGGATCGGAAGAAGGGGTACGTTTATAGACTCTTTCCGACCTTAGATCGGCTTCGCTTAGCATCCATACTATTCCTGACGTTAGTAGTCCCCTGAGTGCTGGGTCGTCCTTACTGATTGCCAATTGTGAGAGCCTTAATTCGGAATGTTCAGCGATTCTTAGTAGCAGATCCCTAGACTCAGGACCTATTCTTTCCCAATACATATACAAAGATGTATCGGACCTCAGGATCTCCCTTGCAAGCGTAGTTGCCTGTTCCGATCTAGACCCATTTGGGAGGTCTACACACCACCAATGTGCGATATCCTTTAGCTTTTCTACCTCTAGATTGAGTAAGAGCGACAATAAGCTTCGAGGCATGTTCCCTTTACCTGGTCTTAGGAGATTGCCGTCAATAGATATATTGTCAGGATAGCTATCCCAGAAGTTAGATCTACCATCAGGGCTAACACAAAACCTACGACGGCACCCGCCCCACTTCTAAGGGCCTTGCGTATAGATCTGTTGACTGGTAGGTCCGTAAGCGCGGCACCTCCGAATGCTCCAAGGAGTGCACCAAAAGCTCCAAGGTATAGCGTGCCTAGTATTCCTCCCAGTAAGGATCCAAGGGAGGCTAATCTAGAGCCCCCGAATTTTCTGGCCATGATAGCTGATAGGATAAAATCTAGGGTTATCGATGCTAAGGCTATAAGAGTTATAATTAGCATCCATGGCCAAGTTAGCTCTCTAAAACCAGTCATAGCGCTGTAGGCTAAGGCTCCCAACCACATAATTGGTATACCTGGGATGAATGGTATTATTATCCCCACGAAGCCAACAAGTATCAGCGTCAAACCCAGTAGAAAGGCTGTTTCATTCATAGTAGAATACCCTTATGTTATGGATGATTATACTTGTCATGGTTCTATTTTGCGTACTCAAGGTTATTTGACAGAAAAACAACCCCATCAATATAATTGTATTAGTATATAGAACATTTTTTCTGCGAATTAAGCACAGGAGTTTTATGCATGAGCGATCGAGATAAAGCCTTAGAGAGTGCTATAGCTCAAATAGAGAGGGCTTTTGGTACAGGCTCTATCATGAGGATGACGGGTGATAGAGCTAAACTGCAGATAGAAGCAATTCCTACGGGCTCCATAGCCCTGGATATAGCCTTAGGCGTTGGCGGAGTTCCAAGGGGGAGGATAGTTGAGATTTATGGACCAGAATCTTCTGGTAAAACCACTCTGGCGCAGCATATCATAGCTGAGGCCCAGAAGCTTGGTGGTACTGCTGCCTACATCGATGCTGAGCATGCTTTCGATCCTTCTTATGCTGAGAAGTGTGGTGTTCAGCTCAGCGATCTGCTCATCAGCCAGCCCGATACAGGTGAGCAAGCTCTGGAGATAGCAGAGACGCTAGTAAGAAGTGGTGCGGTTGATGTGGTAGTAATAGATTCTGTGGCTGCCTTAGTTCCCAGGGCAGAAATAGAGGGCGAAATGGGGGACAGTCATGTTGGCCTCCAGGCTAGGTTGATGAGCCAGGCTCTGAGGAAGCTTGCAGGAGCTGTAAACAAGAGTAAGACCGTACTGATCTTTATTAACCAGATCAGAATGAAGATCGGCGTGATGTTTGGTAACCCGGAGACAACGAGTGGTGGAAACGCCCTCAAGTTCTATGCTTCAGTGCGTCTCGAGATAAGAAAGGTCGAATCTATAAAGCAAGGTCAGGATGTTGTTGGTAACCGGGTGCGTGTCAAGGTTATCAAGAACAAGGTCGCTTCGCCTTACAGGACTGCTGAGTTCGATATCATGTTTAATGAGGGCATCTCTAAGGAAGGTAACCTGATAGACGTTGGGCTGTCTGTTGGAGTTCTACGTAAGAGTGGTTCGTTTATATATCTTGATGATGAGCGCCTTGGCCAAGGTCGAGAGAACGCTAAGGAGTATCTCAGGCAGAATCCGGATGTTGCGGAGGAGATTGAGAGTAGAATCAAGGCTGCAGGCAATCTGGATAAGGTATTGATCGGTAGTAACGGTGGTCTGTCGGATATAGATGTGTAGTAGCGGAAAAACAGAGTTTTCTGGAAGGGGTTCCTCGAATATACCCGATAACAATCGGGAAGGAACCCCAACCTCTTTAAATGGCGAGAAAAAGCTTGTTGTTACTGGCATAGAGCGACAAAAAGGCAATCGAAACAGGGTTTCCGTTTATCTGAATGGAAAGTACGCATTTAGCCTAAGTGAATTATTAGCCCTGGAGCACAGGATCGAGGAGGGTAGGGCTCTCACCGAGGCGGAAATCGATGAACTGGTACACAGGGATAAGTTCGACAAGGCTTTTGATGCTGCCGTTCGCTTGTTAGCTATAAGGCCTAGGTCTGAGTCTGAGCTTATTCAAAGGCTAAGACGTAAAGGTATTGACGAAAACGTGATAAATGAGGCAATCGATAAACTCAGAGCTCTGGGGTACGTAAATGATGAAGACTTTGCGCGTTTCTGGGTGCAGAACAGGGAACAATTCTCACCTATGGGGTCTAGAAGATTAAAGTTCGAGCTTCGACAAAAAGGAGTGGAATCAGATACCGTAGACGAGGTCCTAGAGGATGAAGTTGGTCAAGACGAATATGAGTTAGCTTATAGAGCAGCAAGATCGAAGCTTAGGTCTTACACTGGTCTAGAATACCAGGACTTCTATAGACGTATGGGTGGGTTTTTATCCCGCAGAGGATTTGATTATGAAACTTCATCTAAGGTCATAAAACAGTTGTGGTGTGAATTACATGCAGATCAAGATGAAAGAAGTGTAGAAAATTAGACCTATTAGGTTGGATGCTAGTTGATAATTTGATAACTTTTCCATGTAACAAAAGCTAGGAGTGGTCTAGTTGGAGATAACTTGGCTTGGACATTCTTGCTTTAGGATTAGGACAAAAGAAGCTACCGTGATCATGGACCCATACTCTAAGATGGAGGGGCTGGATCTGGGCAGGCCCAAGGCTGATATAGTCACTGTAAGCCATGACCATCCAGGACATAACAATGTGAGTTCTATAAAAGGTGGAGATGATCTCAAAGTAATAACAGGTCCGGGTGAGTACGAGATCAAAGGGCTCTTTATCACTGGCGTCAGGACATATCATGATAAGCAGCTTGGCAAGAAGCTAGGTAAGAACACAGTTTATCTTATCGAGACCGAGGGGTTGGTTCTGGCGCATCTTGGCGACCTGGGACATGTGCTGGATGAGGAACAGGCTGATCTTATGTCCGAGGTTGACATACTGCTTATTCCTGTAGGCGGAGGTAACTCTCTGGATGCTGAAGAAGCAGTTGAGGTTATCTCCCAAATAGAGCCTTCTATTGTGATTCCTATGCACTACAAAACTGCACCTGGTCAGACTAACCTTGAAGGAATAGAGAGGTTTTGTAAAGAAATGGGACTAACTAACTGGCAGGCTGAAGAGAAGCTTGTTGTTCGCAAGTCTGATTTTGGCGAGCAAACAGAAGTCAAGATTCTTGGAGTAAAGGCGAACTAGGTTTCAGGAGGTTGACATCGTGCCCAAGTTCATCTTTGTAACAGGTGGAGTCGTTAGCTCGGTAGGTAAAGGTATAGCTGTTGCGGCTATCGGCAGGATACTCAAAAGTAGAGGGTTGTCGGTCTCAGCTCAAAAGTTGGATCCGTATATAAATGTTGATGCTGGTACGATGTCGCCTTTCCAGCATGGAGAGGTATTTGTCACTGATGATGGGGCCGAAACCGACCTCGATTTGGGTCACTATGAAAGATTCATAGATGTCAATTTGTCGCGCAATAGTAATGTCACCACTGGACAAATATATCTCGAAGTACTGACTGCTGAGCGGAGAGGAGATTATCTAGGGGGGACGGTACAGGTTATACCCCATATAACAAATACTATTAAGAACAGGATATGGTCCGTAGCTGAGACCAGCGGTGCAGACGTAGTAATAGTAGAGGTCGGAGGCACTGTTGGAGATATAGAAGGTTTGCCGTTTCTTGAAGCCATAAGGCAGATGAGGAGGGAAGCAGGTAGAGAAAATGTATTCTATGTACACCTAACTTTCCTTCCCTATATAGCGGCTACTGGAGAACTCAAGACCAAACCTACCCAGCACAGCGTGAATGAACTCAGACGCATTGGAATTAATCCAGATGTATTGATCTGTAGATCTGATTATCCAGTCACACCTGAGATCAGACAGAAAATAGCTTTGTTTGGGGATGTGGATGTTGAGGCAGTCATACCCTTGGAGACAGCTGAGACCATATACGAGGTCCCTATATTGCTCGAGGAATCGGGACTTGGTACGTATATAGTCGACCGTTTGAACCTTAATGCAAAAGAGCCGGATCTAACCGGCTGGAGAGACATGGTAGCCAAGCTCAAGGCTCCTAAGGATCATTCAGTCAACATAGCGTTGGTAGGTAAATACACAGAGTTGCGAGACGCTTATATAAGTGTTGCTGAAGCCTTGCGCCATGCTGGGTTAGCTCACAACCTCCAGATCAATATAGACTGGATAGATTCTGAGTCCCTGGAAAATGAGGATGTTGATCAGAGATTAAGCCATGTGTCAGGCATAGTTGTGCCGGGTGGTTTTGGTCCAAGGGGTGTGGAAGGTAAGATAGCAGCAGCCAAATATGCGCGTGAAAATGATATCCCCTACCTAGGCTTATGTTATGGTATGCATATGCTCACCATCGAATTCGCTAGAAACGTATGTGGATTGACTGGAGCTAACACAACAGAGGTAGATCCCGATACTCAGTATCCAGTGATAGACCTGATGGCAAGTCAGAAGTCTCTTTCTGACAAGGGCGGAACTATGAGACTTGGAGCTTATCCATGCTCTCTTGTTGCTGGTACTAGGGTTTCCAAAGCCTATGGCAAATCGCTAATACATGAGAGACATAGGCACAGATGGGAGTTTAATAATAACTATCGTGAGATTATGGAAAATCATGGTCTAGTACTAAGTGGTTTGTCTCCCGACGGTAATCTAGTTGAAATAGTCGAGCTCAGGGATCATCCTTGGTATGTGGGGACTCAGTTCCACCCCGAATTCCTGAGCAGGCCAATGAGACCTCACCCTCTATTCCTTGGGTTCATAGAGGCAGCTAGCAAAGTCGTACTTGAGGGCCAACAGCATGAATTGCCGCTTGAGGAGGATGCCCTTCAGAGTCTAGAGGATGAAATACAAGTGGGAGTATGAAGTAGAGGAGAATTGTGAAATCTTGCACTAATTGGTATACTCACTATCGGTTCAGCTATGATATAATCCGGCCTGGCTGGTGGTAATGTGAAATTCGATAGATCAACTTTGCAAGCTTGGGCCTTGGCCAGCGAGGTCGGATGTTCAATAGCGATCTTTTTAGTGGGTTGCATAGTTGGAGGGGCTTTCTTAGATCGTTATCTACATAGTTCCCCAATATTCCTACTTATTGGTATATTTATGGGGTTAGCTTTAGCGGGTTACAACCTTTATAGACTAACCTTATTCAGGACTAGCAGAGAGATTCGGAGATCTCGTAATAAAAGATCGAACGATTCTGATCAGGAGTAAGAAAGGTGCCTTTGATGCTTGCTGGACAAAGAGTCGGTGGCCTAGCCAGGATACTAGCTCAGGAAGAAGAGCACGGCAAAGGGCTTCTGGGGACTCCTTTCCACCAGCCAACTTTGGCTCCAGAGACCCTCTTCCATATCGGTCCTATCCCGGTAACCAATTCTATGCTAATGACCTTAATAGTGGTTGTTGTCTTGTCTGTAGCTGCTGTGTGGTTGAGTAGAGGTCTCTCATTGGTCCCTAGCAAGCGCCAGAACTTTCTAGAGGCAATAGTTGAGTTGTTGGATAACCTGGTGCAAGCTACTGCTGGTAGAACTGCAGGCAGGGCAATACTCCCGCTAATAGGTACACTTTTTATATACATACTCGTGGCTAACTGGGCATCTTTGCTGCCTGGTGTTGGTACTATTACCTGGCATACTGAGCATGGAGATGTTCCCTTGCTTAGGGCTCCCAACGCTGATCTGAACATGACCTTAGCTATGGCGATAGTAACTATAGTGGTTGTGCAGATAGCAGGTGTGGCTGCACATGGTGTTGGAGGTCATTTCAAGGAATATCTCAATCCAATGCATCTAATAGATGAAGTGGCTCGTGTTATCTCTCTATCCGTACGACTTTTTGCCAATGTTTTTGGTGGGGAAGTGCTTCTCACGGTAATGTTGGCCCTGTCGTTCCTAGGGGCTATAGCTATAATACCGGTTGTTATTCCTATGGCGTTCATGGGACTGGAAATGTTTATAGGCCTGATACAAGCCTTGGTATTTTCGTTGCTGTCGCTCATATACATTACGCTAGCAGTTGCTGGTCATGGCCATCCTGCAGATGCTGAGGATGCCGAATCAGCGACTCATCATTAGTAAAACTTCTCATCTCAAAATATTTACTTAAGGAGGATTTTTCGAAATTGGATTTGGGTGTATTGACGGATCTAAGTAACACTATAGTTGCTGCAGCTCAGAACGCTCCAGCACTTCAGGAGCAAGCTGCCAACCTGACTCAATTCAAGGGTTTTGCTTCGGCGATTGCTATTGGAGTGGGTGCTCTAGGGCCAGGACTCGGTATCGGTCTTGCAGTCCGTGGCGCTATGGAGGCTACTGGTAGGAACCCCGAGGCAAGTGGTGATATTCGAACTACTCTGATCATCGGTGCTGCTCTGGCAGAGGCTGTAGCTATTTACGCCTTCCTAACAGCGCTGTTGATCCTGTTTACGACCTAGTACTGTAATTTCTGGTTATAATCACTGAAAGTTTATTAGCTTGGTGCCAGGTGGAAGGATTTCCACCTGGCATCGATAAAGAAAGAAGACTATAAGGTAGGGTAGATGTCAGCAGTACTAGAGAACCTAGGTTTACAGCTGTGGCCTTTTATATGGCAACTTGTAGCTTTTCTTATTCTGGTTTATGTTCTTAAGCGGTTTGCTTTTGGTCCTGTCACTCGTATCTTAGATGAGCGCGCTGCAAGAGTTCGTGAGAGTATAGAAACTGCTGAGCGCATCCAAAGAGAGGCTGCTGAGCAAGAACAGCGTACGAAGCAAATGCTTGAGGATGCTCGTCGTCAAGCGCAGGCTATCCTGCAACAAGCTCAGCAGGCAGCTGAGCGCATTCAAAGCACAGCTCAGGATAACGCGCGTGAGCAGGCTAACCAGATTATCCAGAGAGCACAGGAAGATATAGATCGCATGAAGGCTGAGGCTATAGATGAGCTCCGGCGCCAAGTGGCAGATCTAGCTATTGCTGCTGCTTCCAGGATAATACGTAAAGAGCTTGATCCTGCTACTCACAGAGCACTGATCAACGAGGTGCTAGCTGAGAGCGTTGATCAATTCAGAGGAGGCAGACCAGTTGCCTAGTGTTGGATCAAGTGCTCGACGTTATGCTGAGGCTATATTTGAGTTGGCCCAGGAATCTGGCAACCTCGATGCATGGCATGCTGATCTCTCTTTGCTCGCGTCTGTGTTCAGTGATGCGAGCGCTCTTAGGTTCTTCAAGAACCCTCGTAGGTCAATTTCCGAAAAGCAGGATATGGCTAAGCGATTGTTTGAAGGCAAGGTACAACCTCAGGCCATGTATCTGCTACAACTTCTTGTGGATAGGGACAGAGTAGACATAATTCCAGCCATACTAGGTAGGTTTGAAGAACTGCTGCGTGAAGCGAGAGGTATAGTTGTAGCAGAAGTAACTACAGCTGTTCCAGTAGACGATAATGAAAAGCAGCGAATAGTTGAGCAGCTCAGTCAGGTAACAGGTAAACAGATCGAGCTGCATACCAAGGTTGATCCCTCTATCATAGGGGGTATAGTTGTAAGAGTGGGTGATAAACTTGTTGATGGAAGTGTAGCTACTGCGCTTAATCAGCTACACAGAAGCCTTACTCTGAGATAGTTATGTAGTTTCAGGAGTAATGGGTCATGGCAATCAAAACAGAAGAAATAGCTGAAATAATCAAAAAACAGATAGAGTCCTTTGGTCAGCCTGTAGTCACCGCTGAAGTAGGTACGGTAGTCGAGGTTGGTGATGGTATAGCCAGAGCATATGGGCTTAGCGGTGTAAAGGCTTCTGAGTTGGTTCAATTTGAAACTGGCGTATATGGTCTTGCACTTAACCTTGAGGAAGATAACGTAGGTATAGTAATTCTGGGACCATATACTGATATCGAGGAAGGGCAGCAAGTCAGATCTACAGGACGGGTGGTGGACGTTCCTGTGGGCGATGAGCTTATAGGGAGAGTCGTCAATCCCCTAGGGGAGCCTATAGACGGCAAAGGCCCTATCAACGCTACCAAGCGCAGGGTGATCGAAAGGATAGCCCCTGGTGTAGTTGCCAGAAAATCAGTTGATACACCGGTACAGACAGGTATTAAGGCTATAGACTCCATGATTCCCATAGGTAGGGGACAAAGAGAGCTAATCATCGGCGATAGGCAGACAGGTAAGAGCGCGATTGCTATCGATACCATCATTAACCAGAAGGGTAAGGATCTAATCTGTATATATGTGGCAATAGGGCAGAAGACTTCCAAGGTTGCTCAAGTGGTAGCTACTCTCGAAGAGTACGGCGCTATGGAACATACCATAGTGGTCGCAGCCAACGCCGATGATCCTGCTTCTCTGCAGTACATAGCTCCATATGCTGGTTGTGCTATGGGTGAAGAATTCATGGAGCAGGGAAGAGATGCACTAGTGGTTTACGACGACCTTTCCAAGCACGCTGCCGCCTATCGCGAGATAAGCCTGCTCCTGAGGAGACCGCCTGGGAGAGAGGCTTACCCTGGTGATGTGTTCTACTTGCATTCTCGCTTGCTAGAGCGTGCTGCTCGTCTGAACGACGAGTACGGTGGTGGTAGCCTGACAGCCCTGCCTATTATTGAAACTCAAGCAAACGACGTATCTGCTTACATCCCTACAAACGTTATCTCGATCACCGATGGTCAGATATACCTCGAGAGTGACCTGTTCTATGCTGGTATCAGGCCAGCTATTAACGTGGGTCTATCAGTCTCGAGGGTAGGTGGCGCTGCTCAGACTAAGGCAATGCGCCAGGTGGCCGGTAAGCTGAGATTGGATCTAGCACAGTTCAGAAGCTTGGCGGCGTTTGCTCAATTTGGCTCAGATCTTGATAAGGCGACAAGGGCGCAGTTGGAGAGAGGTCAAAGGCTAACTGAAGTCCTGAAACAGCCACAGTACTCTCCTGTGCCTCTAGAGCGACAAGTAATGATCATATTCGCGGCCACAAACGGATACCTGGATGATATACCTGTTGACAGCGTCCGCGATTTCGAAAACAGATTCTATGAGTACATGGATTCCGTCCACCCAGAGATAGGTCAGGAAATAGCTGATAAAAAGGCTCTTAGCGATGAGCTCACTGAGAAGCTGCAAGCTGCTATTGAGGAGTTCAAACAAGGATATACTCCACAGCAGTCCGCGCCAGCATAGTATACACGAGAACTAGAGATAGGGTTGCCACCAGTTATCTGGTGGCAACCCCTGGAGGTGTCTTGTGCCTAGCACTAGGGAAATAAGACGTAGGATACGTAGCATCAGAAATACAGCTCAGATAACTCGTGCGATGGAAATGGTTGCCGCCTCTAGAATGAGGAGGGCTCAGCAGGCTGTGACAGCATCGAGGCCTTTTTCAGAAAAGATAAGGCACGTGCTGGCTGACCTAGGCGCCTCCACTGGGGGTGGTGATTCAGTAATGCATCCACTCTTGGAAAGGCGTCCTGAGAACCGAGTTACGCTGATACTTATGACTTCCGATAGAGGGCTTGCTGGTAGCTTCAACACGAACATAATAAGAACAGCTATCAACTTCATATTGGATAGGCAAGATCAGCAGGTTTCTGTAATAGCTGTTGGTCGTAAGGGACGCGATTATATGGTACGCCGCAGGAGAGATCTTAAGGCTGAATTTAGTAACATAGGAGATTTGCCCGGACTAGAAGTTATAACCCCTGTGGCTTATATGGTGATGGATGAATTTACATCGGGACAGACAGATGCGGTCTATCTCGCATATACTGAGTACATAAGTACGCTCAACCAGCGACCAACACTCCTGAAGATACTACCAATAGAACCTCCAGAGGTAGAGGAAGGAAGATCAAATAAAGTCCCTGATTACATCTTTGAACCTAATCCTGCTATGCTTTTGAAGGCCCTCCTTCCCAGATACGTAGAGGTACAGTTGTACCAGGCTCTACTCGAGAGTAAGGCTAGCGAACATTCAGCGCGTATGGTCGCTATGAGAAATGCCACAGACAACGCGAATGAATTGGTAGACGAATTGACCTTGACTTATAACAAGCTAAGGCAAGCTAACATCACCAAAGAAATCATTGAGATAGCTAGCGGTGCGGCCGCTCTTGAAGGTTAATTAGTTTTTTCAGTCGTAAATTTGGGGGTGAAAGACTCAAATGGCAGTGCAAGCGAAAGCTAAAGGTAGAATAGTCCAGATAACAGGTCCTGTGGTAGATGTGGAGTTTCCAGATGGCAATCTGCCCGAGATACTTAATGCGGTCAGAGTCGAGAGAGAAGACGGTGAGCCAGTAGTTCTAGAAGTGCAGGCGCATCTTGGAAACGACTGGGTAAGATGCGTTTCCATGCGTAGCACAGATGGCCTATATAGAGGCATGGAAGCTATCGATACAGGTGAGCCCATAGCTGTTCCTGTTGGCCCCGCTACCATGGGCAGGATATTCGACGTTCTTGGCCAACCGGTAGACGAAAAAGGTCCGGTCAATGCTGATGAGAGGTGGCCCATCCACAGACCAGCTCCAGAATTCGAGGAGCAATCAACTGAGGCGGAAGTATTCGAGACTGGCCTTAAGGTTATAGACCTGATAGCTCCGTTCACACGAGGTGGTAAGACCGGTGTGTTCGGTGGGGCCGGTGTGGGCAAGACCGTTATCATCATGGAGCTCATCAACAACGTTGCCAAGCAGCACTCAGGTGTGTCGGTCTTTGCTGGTGTTGGCGAGCGTACTAGGGAAGGTACCCAGCTTTACGAGGAGATGACTGAGTCCGGAGTGCTTGGCTCTACAGTGCTTGTCTTTGGGCAGATGAATGAGCCGCCCGGAGCTAGGTTAAGGGTAGGACTGACGGGACTAACCATGGCCGAGTACTTCCGGGATGTAGAGGGCAGAGACGTGCTTCTGTTCATGGATAATATCTTCCGCTTCGTGCAAGCAGGATCTGAGGTATCAGCGTTGTTGGGTAGAATGCCCTCGGCAGTAGGTTACCAGCCAACCCTAGCTACAGAGATGGGACAGCTTCAGGAACGAATTACATCTACCAAGAGAGGAGCTATTACCAGTGTGCAGGCTGTGTATGTGCCTGCAGACGACTACACAGATCCTGCTCCTGCAACGACCTTCGCGCATTTGGACGCAACCATAGCTCTTGAAAGATCTATCGCGGAGCGTGGTATATATCCAGCCGTGGACCCACTAGCCTCTACGAGCCGTATCCTTGACCCTCGTATCGTGGGCGAGGAGCACTACGAAGTAGCAAGAGGTGTGCAGAGGGTTCTCCAGCGTTATAAGGACCTTCAAGATATTATCGCCATTCTAGGTGTTGAAGAGCTCTCTGATGAGGATAAGCTAATAGTTGCGAGAGCACGTAAGATCGAGAGGTTCCTCTCCCAGCCAATGTTTGTTGCTGAGCAGTTCACTGGCCGTCCTGGTCAATACGTGAGACGAGAAGATACCGTTAGAGGCTTCAAGGAGATCTTGGAAGGTAAATATGACGATCTTCCTGAGCAAGCGTTCTATATGGTAGGTACCATCGAGCAAGCTGTGGAACAGGCCGAGAGGATGGCAAGAGAGTCCTAATGGGTTTATTGAGGGTGAGGGGCAGGAGAAACCTGCCCCTTTATTGTGAATGTGAGAACAATTACAGGGCGGAGGTATTATTGTATGCCGCTGCATCTAGAAGTGGTAACCGCAGAAAGAGTAGTTTTCTCCGATGATGTGGATATGGTCGTGGCCACTGGGTTGGAAGGCGCTTTAGGTATATTGCCTAAGCATGCCCCGCTAATGGCTGTGCTGGATGTGGGACCCCTCAAGTACAGAAAGGGCAATCAGGAAGATGAGATAGCTATAGGCGGGGGCTTCATGGAAGTGCTCAACGATCGTGTCACTGTGCTGGCTGATACCGCCGAACGCTCAGAAGAGATAGATATCGCTAGGGCCGAGGAAGCTCAGCAGCGGGCGCAAAGGCTCTTGGCAGAGAGACCCTCGGCTGAAACTAGAGCAGCCATGGATTTGGCCCTACGTAGAGCACAAGTTCGTCTAAAGGTCGCTAGGAGGCGCCGTAGAACTGGTCAACCTATACCCTAAAAATGCCGTTGTGCTACCGCTATAATTTTCATGACTATATAGTCTCGATCCCGTAGATTCGGTCCTACGGGATCGAGATTTTATGCCTATTAGTAATGTGAAGCTGTCTAGTGGAGGATAGGGCTTGGTATTCTCAAAGCGCATAGGAATAGACTTGGGAACGGCTAATGTGCTGGTTTACGTCAAGGGCAGAGGCATAGTTATCAAGGAGCCTTCTGTAGTTGCGGTGAGTACTAAAGATGGCTCCATAAAGGCAGTTGGGGCGGAAGCAAGAGATATGCTTGGTAGAACGCCAGAAACCATCGAAGTCGTGCGGCCTATGAAAGATGGTGTGATAGCTGATTACGTCATTACCGAGGAGATGCTCAGACACTTCATAAGTAAGGCTGCCGGTAGATTCTCTCTGGGCGGTCCAGAAGTAATGGTGTGTGTGCCTGGCGGGGTTACCACGGTTGAGATGCGTGCAGTCAGGGATGCTGCCCTAAATGCTGGGGCCAAACATGCTTGGCTTATCAGAGAGCCTTTAGCTGCGGCCCTGGGTGCAGGTATACCGGTATCTGCGCCTAGCGGCAATATGGTCATAGACATAGGTGGGGGCACAACCGAAGTTGCAGTTATTTCTCTCAATGGGATAGTAGTGGGCAACTCCGTGCGCCTTGGGGGCAATCACATAGACGAAGAGATCATGAACTATATGAAACGCAGCTATGGACTAATAATTGGCGATCGCACTGCAGAAGAGATCAAGATTGAGATCGGAAGTGCAGTGCCTCTCCCAGAGGAAGAAAAGAAGACTATGAATGTCAAGGGAAGGGATCAGGTTACTGGCCTGCCAAGAACGGTAACTGTAACCTCAGATGAGATAACGGAAGCTATTGCTGAGCCACTAGATAGTATAGTCAATGCTGTCTTAGTCGTCCTCGAGGAGACTCCACCGGAGTTGATGTCCGACATAATCGACAAGGGAATGGTGCTAGCCGGTGGAGGTGCGTTGCTAAGAGGTATGGATAAGCTTCTGGCTGAAAGAACCGGGATTCCTTGTTGCATAGCTGAGAATCCCCTGGATTGTGTTGCTATTGGAACTGGTATAGCTCTTGAGCATCTGGATGTTCTCCGTGATAGCCTGATAGAGGACTAATATACATCTTTCCCACGTAATTAGTAAGGAGAGTTGCCTTTGAGCTCTCGCGAGGAGATAACAACTCCTTGGTGGCGTAAATTCGACTGGGTACTTTTGTTATGTACCTTGGCTCTTAGCTCTTTTGGGCTTGTAATGATCTATAGTGCTACCAGCGATCCGGGGCCGCTAACTCTAAATCCCCTGGTGATCAGACAGTTCATATACCTGCTAGTTGGTTTGCTCTTTATGAGCATAATGTCGACCATAGATTATAGATTCCTGCTCAACTGGAAATGGGTAATATACGGCCTAGTGCTTTTTCTGCTCGCTTTAGTGTTTGTTATAGGTCATACGGCATATGGATCGACCAGGTGGATAGATCTAGGCCCGTTCCCATTACAACCTAGCGAATTGGCCAAGCTGCTAATGGTTCTAGTGTTATCAGGATATCTTTATGAGAAGAAAAGAGGTGAGCGGGAGCTAAAGCGCTTGATAATCTCCATATGTATTATTGCTCCCCCAACAGCCTTGGTATTCCTGCAGCCAGATTTAGGTACCTCGATGGTGTTGGGTGCAGCATGGGTATGTTTAGTATTGTTTGGAGGCATACCCCTAAAATACCTGGTAAGGCTTTTCCTGCTCTCGATTCCGCTTGCTGCGATTGGTGCCCGTTTCCTACTTAAGCCCTACCAGATTGAGCGTATAGCTATATTCCTGAGACCAGAGGATAACCCTTTTGGCTCTGGCTATAACATTATCCAGGCGACCATCAGTGTAGGATCTGGTGGTTTTTGGGGACAAGGTTTCATGAGTGGATCTCAAAGTCAGCTGCACTACCTGAGAGTACAACACACAGATTTTATAGCGTCTGTGATTGGAGAAGAATTTGGATTCATTGGTATGATCGCACTGCTAGTAGTTTATAGTCTACTTCTTTGGCGTATCATAAGGATAGCCTCCAAAGCCAGAGACAAATACGGTGAGTTGATAGCTGCAGGTATAGCCGCGATCATACTATTTCAGGTCTTTGTAAACATCGGCATGAATATACAGCTAATGCCTGTAACAGGTATTCCTCTTCCATTCATATCGTATGGCGGTAGCTCTCTGGTTACTTTGCTCACTGCAGAAGGGATACTTCAAAGCATCATACTTAGACATAAGAAAGTTAACTTGTAAGACTGGTATAATTTGCTTGTCAAAAACGAAGTCTAAGGAAGATATATGGGGCTTAGTCGAGAACAGGTGTTACACATCTCTAAATTGGCTCGCTTGGGCCTTACAGATGCTGAAGTAGATCTTTTTCGCGAACAACTTTCCTCAATAATTGAGCATGTAAATAAGCTTTCTGAGCTAGATACAGAAGCTATTCCTCCTACTGCTCAAGTGATTGAGCTTCTAGATGTCTTTGCTAAGGATGAGCCCTCAACTAGCTACTCCACGGATGAGATGTTGGCTAACGCACCAGAAAAAGAAGAAAACTGCTTCAAAGTTATAACGGTGTTGGGGTATGAGACATAGAGATAATAGAGATTTGGTGGATCTGAGTATTAGGGAGCTTAGAAAGCTTCTTGATAATAAGCATGTAAGCTCTGTAGAACTTACAGAAGCTTACCTTAGAAGAATAGAGCAAGTCGATCCTCAGATCAGATCTTACCTAACTGTTACTGCGGACTTGGCTCTTCAGCAAGCCCGAGAGGCAGATAAAAGGCTGGCTTCTGGGGAGAAATCCCCTCTGCTAGGTATCCCCATGGCCCTAAAGGACATTATATCTACAAAGGGTATAAAGACCACTTGTGGGTCTAGGATGCTTGAGAACTATGTACCTCCATATGATGCCACGGTTTACGAAAAGCTATGCACGGCTGGCTGTGTGTTGTTAGGCAAGCTGAATATGGATGAGTTCGCCATGGGGAGCAGCACTGAGAACTCTGCTTATGGTCCTACGAAAAACCCTTGGGATCTTACAACTGTTCCCGGCGGTAGCAGTGGAGGTTCCGCCTCGGCGGTTGCGGCAGGTGAGGCGGCTTTTACTCTAGGTTCGGATACTGGTGGAAGTGTCAGGCAACCAGCTGCACTTTGTGGTGTAGTGGGACTCAAACCCACGTATGGCAGAGTATCTCGCTATGGTCTTGTGGCTTTTGCCAGTTCTCTTGATCAGATAGGTCCTATCACAAGGACGGTAGAAGATCTGGCCGATGTGTTACAGGTAATAGCTGGTTATGACCCTAAGGATTCTACTAGCGTTCCGATAGATGTTCCTCAGTATGGGGATGCGTTGAGTGAGGATATTAGAGGTATAAGAATCGGAGTTCCAAAGGAATACTTTGTGGAAGGCATGGAGCCTGGGGTAGAAAGGGCTGTAAGAGAGGCCATAGACAAGCTTGAATCATTAGGTGCTGAAATAGTAGATATATCTCTACCTAGCACTGATTACGCTCTGGCTACATACTATATTATTGCCCCTGCTGAGGCATCATCGAACTTGAGCAGGTATACAGGAGTGGAGTATGGGCATAGAGCTCCCAACTCTGAAGACATAATCGATATGTATATGAAGACTAGAGAGGAAGGCTTTGGCCCTGAGGTTAAGAGGCGTATCATGCTGGGTACTTATGTACTATCTGCTGGTTACTATGATGCCTATTACCTCAAAGCTCAGAAGGTGCGAACTATTATTAAGTCAGAGTTCGATGCGGCATTCAAGGAATGTGATGTTATAGCAACTCCTACAAGCCCTACAGTAGCCTTCAAGCTTGGATCCAAGTTACAGGACCCACTATCCATGTACCTATCTGACCTGTTTACGATTCCCGCTAACATGGCTGGAATACCGGGCTTAAGCATCCCCTGTGGGTTCAGTGATGATCTACCAGTGGGACTCCAGCTTCTCGGTAAGGCTTTTGATGAGTCTACACTACTAAAGGTAGGTTATGCCTACCAACAGAATACTGAGTGGCACCTGAAGCGTCCGCGGATCCTGGCTTACTCATAGGTTGATACTTGTCTCTTTCCCTGTTTACACTAGGTTATACAAAGAAAGGGGAAGTCTGGGATTGCTGAACCTAGACCTAATAAGAGATAGACGTTCTCAGATTGCCAGATTAGTCCTTCTGCTCTGTGCTGCTTACTTTGCTTTAGCCTTTGTTGCACAAGCTTGGAAGGCTAGAACCCTGAATCAGATTCTGGTTCAAGAGAGGGCCAAATTAGAACAGCAGGAAGCTAGGAATAAGGAGCTTCAAGAACAACTGGAAATGCTGTCTGGGAAGGAGTACTCAGTATATGTAGAAAGAGTGGCAAGAGAAAAGCTAGGTATGGTGAAACCAGGCGATATTCCAGTCTTTGTAGTTCCGAACCCACAAGCACCTAAACGGCAACAAAAGGTGCTAACTACAGGTGAAGAACAAGCTGGTACGAGCGAACGATCTGACATACCTGTATGGCGACAGTGGGTTTCTGTACTCTTAAAGTAAGCTTATGACAGCTGTTACAGATCTGCTGCTGGTTTTAGCTCCTCTGATATCTCTTGTAGGCGGCATAATCCTGATTTTTTGTGGGGCTAGATACCTCTTGGATTATCGTAAACTTATATTGGATCTAGAGATAGCTAACAACAATGCGGCTCTTGCTACCTGTATACTAGGAGTGTCATTCGCCGGCCTTGGCTTGACTTACATACTTACTTCAGGATCGGTGGGGCATGACCTGTTGTACCTTTTGTGGCTAGCAATGGCCTTGTTGGCAGGTATATTGACTTTCTATATCCCAGGTAACAGCCACCAATAGGTGCTCTATTAGTTCACCTTAGGCGGATCTGAGCCAACTCTGTTTTTAGTATTAGTAAATGCTACGACTTCTAACTTTGCTTGGTCTTTTGTAATGATGCTAGTTTTGGAGAAGGATCGTACACCAGTAAATAAGAGGCCACCAATTGGTGGCCTCTTATTACGAGATTCCCTAATACCATGGCGGTCTAGCGAGACAGTAAATCCTTCCTTCGAAGAGCAGACCATCCGGCGTAAATAGCATCATCACCAAGCTCGTGCTCAATTCGGAGCAGGCGATTATACTTGGCTGTTCTTTCACCTCTAGCAGGTGCTCCAGTCTTGATTTGTCCTGTCCCAAGAGCTACTGCTAGATCAGCTATAGTCGTATCTTCAGTTTCTCCACTACGATGAGACATTACCGCAGTCCAGCCAGCTTTATGGGCAAGCTCCACGGCTTCTATAGTCTCAGTAAGGGTACCTATCTGGTTAGGTTTGATCAACACACTATTAGCAGCCCTGCGAGTTATCCCTTCCCTGATGCGATCTGTATTAGTTACGAAAAGGTCATCTCCGACTAGTTGCACACTGTTACCTATGGCTTCAGTGAGCTGTGTCCAACCCTCCCAATCATCCTCAGCAAGTCCGTCTTCTATTGAGACTATAGGGTATTGTCTTATCCACTCCTGCCAGAAGTCTACCATTTCAGAACTAGTGAGCACTTCGCCCTCTTTCTTGAGGTGGTACTGTCCACCTTGATACAGCTCTGTAGCTGCGGGATCCAGGGCTATAACTATTTGCTCTCCAGGAGTGTATCCGGCGTTCTCTATTGCCCTAAGAACTGCCTCTATAGCGGCTTTGTTGGAGTCCAGCGAAGGAGCAAAGCCGCCCTCATCGCCTATGTTAGTGTTGAAACCTCTGTTATCAAGGTCCTTCTTGAGGGCATGATACACTTCAGAACCCCACCTCAGCGCTTCCGAGAAGGAGGAAGCTCCAATGGGCATGATCATGAATTCCTGCATGTCAGTGCTATTGTCAGCGTGCTTACCACCATTGAGGATATTCATCATGGGTACTGGAAGGGTTCTGGCTATGGCACCTCCAAGATACATATATAGAGGCAAATTAAGATCTGCTGCCATAGCATGTGCAAATGCAAGGCTAACGCCAAGAATAGCATTAGCACCTAGATTGGATTTGTTGGGGGTACCGTCCAGCTCTAGTAGTATTTGGTCTAGTTCTCTTTGAGAGTTAACGTTCTCTCCTAGTATGCTCTCGGCTATGACTTCGTTCACGTTAGATACAGCTTTAAGTACCCCCTTGCCACCAAAGCGATTCGGATCTTTATCGCGTAGCTCTATGGCCTCGTGTGCGCCAGTGGATGCGCCTGATGGGACTGCAGCTGTGCCATAGGCACCACTGTCAAGGACTACGGTTACTTGAATAGTTGGATTACCTCTGGAATCCAAGATCTCTAGTGCGTACAAGTCATCTATTACTGCCATGGATCTCCTTCCTAATTTTGATGATTTCTGGTATTACACTGAGAGTCCAGTGTAATGGGGAGGTAAGATACACGCAAGATATGGATAATTTAGTATCTCTTGCTTTTCAAGTTTACCGAATGATTGGGAATTTGACCCTCTCTGTAGCTGAGAGTTGTACTGGAGGATCGCTGGCTTCGTCTATAGTGTCGATTCCAGGTAGTTCCAGGTTTTTTCTTGGTGGTGTTGTAGCTTATTCAAACGACACAAAGATTGGAATACTTGGTGTTTCGGAGCGTACAATTCGTATCCATGGTGCTGTTTCCTCAGCTTGTGCGCTTGAGATGGCTGATAACGTAAGAAGACTTATAGGTACAGATATCGCTCTATCGACTACTGGGATAGCCGGACCTGAAGGAGGAACCGAAGAAAAACCAGTAGGTTTGGTGTACGTAGCGATATCTGCTCCTGAGGGATCCTGGTATATCCGAAGGATTTGGCAAGGCACACGAGCTCAGAATATAGCATCTACTAATGCTGCAGCATTGAGCTTACTAATAGAGTATTTGGCTCAGAAAATAAATCCAGACTAGCAAGCTAATCTTGGACTAAAGCACCCACTATTCCATCGGGACCATCCCTATTAGCTTGGAAGGCAGCTTCCCTGATGAATGACTCAAACAGACGCCTTGCCCATGAGTGTTCCTCCCATAGCTCTTCAGGATGACATTGGATACCTACTATCCAAGAGTTGCTCTCATCCTCAACGGCCTCTATTATCCCATCCTCGCTCCAGCCTGTAACAGTCAGTCCTTTGCCTACTTCTTTTATGGCTTGATGATGCATAGAATTCACTGGAATCTCTTTCTCTAAGATGCTTCTATAAAGCCTTGTACCTTCTTGTATCGACATTTTGTGGGTGATGTAATTTCTTTTCCCAGTTTTGGTTGATAGCCTGTGATCTAAGCCTGTGGGGTTTTGAGCTTCTAGATCCTGATAGAGCGTTCCACCATACGCTACGTTCAAGATTTGTATGCCCCGGCATATGGCTAGCAAGGGTTTATTATCCTCGCGTGCCCATCTTATAAGTGCTAGCTCGAGCTCGTCTCGATATTCCTCGACATCTCCTAGTTCGGGAATAGGACTCTCACCATACCTTTGCGGTGCTACATCTCCTCCGCCCATAAGGAGTATCCCATTCATTCTTTCGTATGCTTGACGTAGTGTATGTTCATCCAGCAGTGGTAACCCTACTGGCACGCCTCCTGCAGCTTTAATGGCTCTAAAGTATTGGAGCCCACCATAGAATCGAGGAGTTCTATCCTTGCTTGAGTCAAGAGAGAGTGCTAACCCAATTATTACTGACATATCATAAGTCCTGCTGAAATCTATCCTCACCCGTAGTTATTATATGACTCTCACCTATCAGCTTGGGTATTTTGTGAGAGGCTGCTTCATGCGCTAGCCTGATAGCGTTTTTTATAGCCTTGGCGTTAGAACGTCCATGGGCTATGAAGACGTTCCCCCTGACTCCGAGTAATGGGGCACCACCATATTCTGCGTAATCGAGCTTTTGGGCGACCTTTCTAAAAGCTCTCTGAAGTAGTAATGCACCCACCTTGTTCAGTATGCCAGATGTTATCTCTTCTCTTATAATACTGACTAGGTCCTCAGCGACACCCTCTACAGTTTTCAGGACCACGTTCCCGGTAAATCCATCCGTTACTATGACATGTACCGTGCCCTTGGTAACATCTCTGCCCTCTACATTACCTTGGAAATTCAGGTGAGAAGCCTTAAGTAGTTTGTGAGCCTGTAGAGTGAGCCTGTTGCCCTTAGTATCCTCTTCTCCGTTGCTAAGTAGTCCCACTTTAGGGTTGCTAACCCTCATAACTTCTCTGGCATAGATGCTGCCCATGAAGGCGAATTGCAGGAGATGTATAGGTTCAGGATCTACATTGGCTCCCGCATCTATAAGTAGCACAGGTCCCTCCTTGCCGGGAATTATAGTGCCTATGGCAGGTCGGTCTATGCCTGTGCATCTTCCAAGTACGAATAGAGAAGCAGCCATTACAGCTCCAGAATTACCAGCTGAAACAAAGGCATCTGCGTTGCCGCTCTTGAGTAGCTCCAAGCCCCGTACGATACTCGAATCTTTCTTCTTTCTTACCGCCGTTGCAGGGTGTTCGTCCATCGCTATGGTCTCGGATGTGTGTACTATCTCTATGTGTCTCTGGAAAGTCCTGTTACTCAGAAGTGGAGCTATGACATCCTGATTTCCAACTAGGGTTATATCAATACCCAGTTCGTTTGATGCCCTGATGGCTCCCTCGATCACCTCCTCGGGTGCTTTATCACCGCCCATGGCATCGACAGCTACTCGCAAGTATATAGTCCTCCTAAAATGAAAATTTTTCTAACGCTATTATCCAGCTTGAGATGCTAAATAAGAATAGCCCACCAAAACATTCTAGGTGGGCTATCCATTTCCTCTATAGGCTTAGTTTCTATATATCTAGATTTCTTACGCTCTTGGCGTGGGACTGTATGAACCTCTTGCGGGGTGCTACATTAGAGCCCATAAGCATGTCAAACAACTCATCTGCCTCCACAGCGTCCTCAATCGTGACCTGCATAACAGTCCTGGTGCTTGGGTCCATAGTAGTTTCCCAAAGCTGTTCTGGATTCATCTCTCCTAGACCCTTGTACCTTTGTATGATCGCCCTGGATCTATTACCGTTTAGACTAGCCAGGATCCTATCTCTCTCCTCATCTGAGTACACGAAGTACTTCTCTTTTCCTACCTGTATCTTGTATAGCGGAGGCATAGCTATATACAGGTGTCCATTCTTGATAAGATCTGGCATATGCCTGAAAAAGAATGTAAGTAGCAGGGTCCGGATGTGTGCACCGTCCACATCAGCATCGGTCATTAGGAATACCCGATGATACCTTAGCTTCGATATATCAAAAGAGTCTCCTATACCAGTTCCAAGAGCTGTAATTAAAGCCTTTATCTCAGCACTAGACAACATCTTGTCCAGCCTTGCCTTCTCGACGTTGAGGATCTTACCTCTAAGTGGAAGTATTGCCTGGAATCTTCTATCTCTACCCTGCTTAGCAGAACCTCCAGCTGAGTCCCCCTCGACTATATAGAGCTCGGAATGCCTTGGATCCCTCTCAGAGCAATCGGCAAGCTTGCCGGGCAGAGTCATGCCATCCAAGGCTCCTTTGCGAACCACTAGATCTCTTGCCTTTCTGGCAGCCTCTCTTGCACGAGCTGCAGTTATTGCCTTCTCGATTATCCTCTTAGCATCCGAGGGGTTCTCATCAAAGTAGCTAGATAGGCCGTCCCTTACTATGCTCGAGACTACTTTTTCCGCCTCGGCTGTTCCTAGCTTGCTTTTGGTTTGTCCTTCAAACTGAGGATCCGGTAGCTTGACGCTGACTACGGCCGTAAGACCTTCACGTGCATCCTCACCTGTAAGTTTTGGATCAGAATCTTTAAGTAGACCGTTCTTGACTGCATAATCGTTTAGCGTGCGGGTTAGAGCGGTCCTAAAACCGGTCAGGTGAGTACCGCCATCGACCGTGTTAATGTTATTTGCAAAGGTATGTAAGGATTCATTGAAGCCGTCGGTATATTGAATAGCTACCTCAACGTCGATCCCATTGAGCTGTTTATGTATGTAAATTGGCTTCTCAGAGAGGACATTACGATTTTTGTTTAGATGCCTTACAAAGGAAACTATACCTCCTTCAAAATAGAACGTAAGCTCTCTGTCCTCCCTATCGTCGATGAATGTGATCTTGAGTCCTTTGTTGAGATAAGCTATCTCACGAAATCTCTGTGCAAGCGTGTCAAACTGGTAGTCGAGAGTGCTAAATATAGTGGCATCTGGCTTGAATGTTATGGTGGTACCCGTCTTGTCTGTTTCGCCGATGATCTCTACTGGTGTTGTTGGCACACCACGCTGGTAACCTTGCCTCCAAATCTTACCCTCGCGATGCACCTCTGCGATTAGATATTCGGACAAAGCGTTGACTACAGAAGCCCCAACACCATGTAAGCCACCGGAAACCTTGTACCCCCCGCTGCCAAATTTGCCACCGGCATGCAGGACAGTCATTACCACTTCCAGAGCTGATTTCTGCAATTTGCTATGAATACCGACTGGTATACCTCTACCGTTGTCCTTGACGGTTACTGATTTATCTCTATGAATACGGACCTCTATAAAATCACAATAACCCGCCATAGCCTCATCTACGCTGTTATCCACGATCTCGTAGATGAGATGGTGCAGACCGCGCACATCGGTACTGCCGATGTACATACCAGGTCGCTTGCGGACGGCTTCTAGCCCTTCAAGCACCTGGATTGAGTCGGCGGTATAATTGGTTATGATTTTCTCTTCCGACTGAGCCAAGGATTCACCCCCGTAGGTGATTTCAGTTTGAGGTTGCTGGAAACCCTAGGTACTACCTTAGATTTTATCATATTTAATGATAAGCTTGCTTGATTGGCCTTCCTTGTTAATGCAACTTTGATGGTTATTTAGAATGCTTATGGAAGTCTTTAGCATTGTTTTAGGCGTTTGTATTGTCCTGCTTGCGATAACCGATATAGTACTCACAGTGCTGCATATACAAGGGCGCAGTCTAATAGAATGGTTGTTTACGCGATCTTTGTGGTCTCTGCTAAGAGCGATTGCCTCTCCACTTCCTGGGAGAGCTAAGCATCGCGTGCTTTCATGGGGCTTTCCCCTGATGATTGCTGGTCTGATTGGGATTTGGGTATGTCTTCTTATAGTGGGTTATTCTCTTATATACTGGCCTTTTATTTCTAACAATGTTTATTTCTCTCAAACTCAGTATCATCAGGGTTTTTGGGAGGCTCTATATTTCAGTGGTGTCACACTAGTGACAATAGGCTATGGGGATATTCATCCACGTTCTACGCTATTGGGTTTTGTAGCAGTCACAGAAGGCTTCAGTGAGTTTGTTGTAATTACGATGTCCGTTACCTTCCTGTTATCTGTATATCCCAGCTTGCTCAAGAAGAGTAGCCTTGCTTCAGCTCTCAATAGGGAAGTTGAGGGAGAT
>JBHORE010000072.1:0-8905 GCA_042408415.1 Thermobaculum sp. | reverse complement strand
GGGCTGCTGGTGTTGGGAGTGTACCTATTTGCTGGGCAGATCCTGGGGCTGTTCTTGACCGATGAAGGGACACTGGAGATAGCGCGGGAGCTGTTGTACATCACGTTGTGGGGGTACTTGATCTTTGGGCATGCCCAGGTGAGTGGCGAGAGCTAGGGGGCAGCCTCCTTCCTGTTGTCATAGGTAGGTATCTCTCCGGGGGCATATAGATACCTAGCTCCAAAGCATATGGATGCGGAAGATAGAGCCCGCTGTACCATCGGTTACATAGAGGTCTTCTCCCCAGAATGCCAGATTGGTGGGCGTGGGCCCTCCCGATGGGATGGTGGAGACGAGTTCCCCCTCTTGAGTTAGGACTCTCACCACACCGGCTCCGAAGTGGGCCACGTACAGCAGGCCGTCGGGACCGAAGCGGATGCCGTCTGGGCCACACTCTTGCCCTGAGCTCTCATCGGACGCGGGCGACAGCTTGGCTAGTGGTTCGACCTCCAGCACGGTTCCGTCCTGCTGTAGGGAGTAGCGATGGAGGATGCCTGTGTGGGTTTCCGCCACCAGGAGCTCCCCTCCGCCCGGGGTGACGGCTATACCGTTGGGGAAAGCCAGCCCCGCGGCCACACGCCTCAGCTCTCCTCGTGGAGAGAGCGAGTAGACGCATCCTATGGGATTGGAAGGGTTTGACCCCATGGGATCGGTGAAGTACAGGGTCCCGTCGGCATCGAAGCACAGGTCGTTGGGACCCAGGAACGGCCTGCCCTCGTATCCGTCCGCTACGAGCTCCCAGGAGCCAGTTTGGGGATCAACGCGCAGTATGGCCCTAAGGCCCTTATCCGCCACGTAGAGCTTGCCATCAGGGCCAAAGCGCGAGCCGTTGGGCCCACCACCGGTGTGCACCAGCACCTCAAGTTCGCCTCTCGGGGGCATGATGCAGACGTTGCCTCGGTAGATGTCGACGCAGTAGAGAGTGCCGTCAGGGCCAAAGTTGATGCCCTCGGGGAAACCTAAGCCATCTGCTACCCTTTCGGGTGAAGAGAAAGCTACCATATCGCCTCCTTCGCGGACTGGTATAGAGCTAGTATCTCACAAGGCTCCCATCGGTGTGCAAGGGTATATACTAGCTATGGAAGGAGGTACCTGAAGGCTATGGTCGTGATATGCAGGGTGTACGACGAACCTAAGGATGGTTACAGGGTGCTCGTGGATCGTCTGTGGCCACGAGGGGTGAAGAAATCCTCCCTGCCGCTGGACGAGTGGCTTAGGGATCTGGCGCCGAGTGACGAGCTGCGCCGCTGGTACGGCCACGACATTGGGAAGTGGGAGGAGTTCAGGCGCAGGTACCGAGAGGAACTGCTGTCGAGGGACCACTCACAGGTACTTGAGCGTCTCAGGCAGAAGGCCAGGGATGGTCGCCTGGTGCTACTCACGTCTACTAGGGACGTCGAGCACAGCAACGCCGAGGTCCTGCGCGGGCTGCTGGAGGGCGAGTCATGAGCTATGCTGTCGAGGTGACGCACTTCTCCAAGCGCTACGGCCCCAGGCTGGTCGTGGACGATCTCTCGTTCCAGGTGCGTGAGGGAGAGTTCTTCGCTCTGCTTGGCCCCAACGGTGCGGGCAAGACCACAACGATCGAGACGCTGGAGGGCTTCAGGCGCCCGGATAGCGGGCAGGTCCGTGTGATGGGCATGGACCCCATCCGTGACAAGCGGCGGCTGTACCGGCGGGTGGGGGTGATGCTGCAGGAGGGGGGACTCTACCCCACCGCTAGGCCGATCGACCTGCTGCAGCTGTTTTACGAGTTCTATCCCAACGCCGAGAGACCAGAATCAGTGGCGGAGCGGCTGGACCTAGGTGAGTTCCTCCGCACGCCGATCCGACGGCTGAGCGGTGGACAGCGCCAGCGCCTCTCGCTGGCGCTCGCCCTGATGGGTAGGCCGGCGGTGTTGTTCCTGGACGAGCCCACCGCTGGGCTGGATCCCCACACCAGGCGCTCAACGTGGGATATGCTCAGAGAGCTTAGGTCCGAGGGTACGACGATCATGCTCACCACTCACTACATAGAGGAGGCCGAGCAGCTGGCTGATAGGGTGGCGATCATCGATCGAGGCAGGCTAGTAGCGGTGGATACTCCGGGGGCGCTGAGGGCGGGCTCCAAGAGTCGAATAGCCTGTCGCACCGACCGACCGTTGGATCTTGCGTGTGTACGGGTGCCACTTGAGCCGGATGCAGATGGCTGGTACATCGCGCATATAGAGGCTACGCCGGAGACGATCAGGGTACTAGCTGAGGATCTGGCGCTGCAGGGCGTGCTCCTGCTGGAGATGCGCGCCGGCAGTGCATCCCTCGAGGAGGCGTTCTTGGAGCTCACGGGCGAGGAGGAGGCTGAGCTATGAGGGCCACGTGGGCGCAGTTCAAGTTCGAGCTCAAGCTGGCACTCCGCCGGGGAGAGGGGTTGCTGGTGACGATCTTCATTCCCCTGCTCCTGTTGGTGTTCCTGGGTAGCGTCCCGTTCTTCTCGCCCGATCGCAGCCGGCGCGTCGCGGAGGTCATGCCAGGGCTGCTGGCGCTGGCGGTGATGTCCACCGGCATGGTGAGCTTGGGGATAGCAACAGCCTTCGAGCGGCAGTACGGCTTTCTCAAGAGGTTGGGGGCAACTCCCCTGACCCGCCCACAGCTGCTGCTGGCCAAGGGGTTGACCACCCTGCTGACGGTGTGCTGTCAGGTGTTCCTGTTGTGGGTGGTGGGCTGGTGGCCTTTGGCTGGCGTCCCCATGGTGAGGTGTGGCTGGTCGCGGTCTGGCTGCTCCTGGGCCTTGCGGTGTTCGTGGGCGTGGGCCTCTGGATGGCTGGAGCCCTGCGGGCGGAGGCAACTTTGGCGATAGCCAACGCACTGTACCTGGTGCTCATGCTGCTTGGGGGAGTGGTCGTGCCTCTGAGCAGGCTGCCAGATGCCATTGCCTCGGTCGTCAGGTTCCTGCCCACGGCGGCGCTGGCGGAGCTGTTGCGGCAGTCCCTCTCAGTGGGTGGCAGGCCTAGTCCCCTCAACATAGCGATCCTCCTCTTCTGGACGATCCTTGCTCCTGGGGCAGCCGTGTCCGCCTTCAAATGGGAGTAGCCCTTGGCGTGATCCTTGCGCAATCCGCTATTGGAGGTGATACGATATGTCGCGCAAGGATAAGAGGCCAGAAAGCCAACCTGAAAGGAACACCGCTGAGGAGAAGAGCCGTAAGGCAACTGAGAAGGCGACCTTCGATGACGAGCCAGGAGGAAGCCAAACGGAGGGCTCGGAGGAGAGAGGCCCCGATCCTGGGCAGTACACCGATAAGGGCTCTCCCGGTTACCTAGGGCGATAGGGCGCTCTTGCCCACCCCATAGGGACCTCGGGACGATGGGATGAATGGGTATCCGTGCGGGTGCTGGTACCTATACCCTGTCCTCTGGGCGAGGTCGTGAACCTGCAGTCGTTCCAGACCTGGCGCTAGGGGCAAGTTGTTGTCGCGGATGACGGTCGCCATGCAGGCATTGGGTATGAGCGGCATGGATCTCATTATCCCAGATCATCTATGGTGGACCTGAGGATGTGGTTGCTGGTGTCGACCTGACACGCCTGGGGTGCTCCTCATATGGCGTTGAAGAGCACATAAGTGCGGATGATCTCGCGGAGCCTACTTGTCTCCCGCTCTATGTTGGGGCTGACACATACCGGGCACACGGCGTCACCCCACCTGTTCCACTTGGCAGCTCTCGCTGAGAACACATGACCACAGCTTCGGCACCTGTAGCGCATTGCCTCACCTCTCGAGGATTGTACCGCCCCTGAGAGGTCTCGGCAAGTTCTCCCAGGGGCGACTGAGCGCTCTAAGCCATCAGGTCGTAGTCCCGTGGCGACCAAGCTAGAGCAGCATATATCTGCACCATGGCTGCTTGGTATAGCAGCGAGGTGGGCTTGGTGGCGTCGAACACGAACAGACCGGTCTCTGGGTCACGCGCGGACCGCCACATCTCATCGGCATAGTCCTGCATCATCTTGCGGTAGCGCTTGTCGTGGTTGACCGACTCCAGCAGCAGCAGGTTCTTGAAGAAGATAGCGTTGAAGGGCGGGTCCTGCCTATAGAGCCTGCCAGCACCTCCATAGTACTCCAGAGCCGCGTTGGCGATCGACTCAGCCCTCTGCAGGTATCGCCTCTCACCGGTGATCCTGTAGAGCAGCACACTGGCACCGATCATGGTGCCCTGATTGTAGGACCACTGGGTCCTCTCGATGTTGCCGGCCAGGTCTATGTGGTCCCAGTACAGGCCGTTAGGTGCCAGCAGGCAGGTGTTCACCCAGTCATACATGCGCTTGGCCCATTGAAGGTAGTAGCGATCACCCGTGATCTCGTAGAGGTGCAGTCCAAGCTCAGCCCCAGGGGCGTTGCTCACGGTGTTACGGTCTCGGCTCCAGGAAGCCTGCGTCCAGAAGACCCCTCCTGGGCAGGGGTGCGTGGGATCGTTATCCCAACCGTACACCACCAGGTCGAAGACCTGCTTGGCGCGTGCTAGTGCCTGCTGGTCGCCGGTCATCATGTACCATTGCACCTGCTCCAGAGCGATCCACTCGTTGTCGTCGTAGAATTTGTCCCCACCACCTCCGAGCGGTGGACGCACGTAGGAGTCGTAGCCTGGCGGGGTAGTGGTGTTGTTCCAGTAGAGCTCTACCCCCTCCAGCCTGTCGCTTACGGCGTCCTTGTACTGGGTGCCTATCTTACGGATACCAGCCAGGTCGATCGTTGCAGCCATCGCTTGGGAGAACGGCCACACGTAAGAATAAGGGTTCTGTCCGGGCTGCTCCGGGTACTGCTCCTTGTAGAGCTTGACGTCGGGCAAGTACAAGTAGCGTTGCATCGCCTCATAGGAAGCGATAGCCCGGCGCAGGTTCTTCTCCTGCCCTGAGCGCGCGTCCACACCTGATGAGCCGTAGGCTACAGACACTAACACCATGACGAGCGCTAGGCCTAGATACCACAACCTTCTGCCTACCATTTGATTGACCTCCTGCAAAACTTGTTGGATCACGTCCATGGCGTGCAGGATAACAGAGTTATACGGTTAAATACAAGATGTACAGGCCCAAAAGCACTGTTACTTCAAGTGTTATAGATATAAATATGCTGCTCCAACTCTGGCCGCGCAAAGCTGGCCTAGGCGGGAGCCCATGGTACCCAACCGGGGTCATGTAAAGAGGGCCCGGGAACATCTCCCCGAACCCTCACAGCGGCCTCCTTCCAGGTGTAAGAGCTGAGGCGTCGCCGCTTACCTGACTCTGTAGACCGCGCTCGCGCCACCTACGGTCTGCCCCGCCTCGTTGCGCTGCGCGACGCTCACGAGATACTCCTCGCCACCTTGTGCTTCGCGTGGTACTTCCAACCGCAGCGCCATCGGGTGAAGCTGGTTAGGCTGCTTCTCCACGCAGATAACCGCTTGCTCTTCCCGTACTTCCACCAACCGCTTGCCACCGCGGATGATCACCTCTCCTCCCTTCACGCTTACCTCCCCGATACCCGTTACCGATGGGCAGTCGAACCTCGATCCCTTCTCCAAGGTGAGGATACCGCGACAGCAACCGAGCATGGCTTCCACGCGTGTGCGCTCAATGAACACTAAGCCCCCCTCCCTCTGCTCATCACCCGAAGTTTTGGAAGTCAGGTCCACCTGCGGGAAAGCCTTGCCGTCCTCATCAAGCCCCAGGTAGAGGGGAATCGTCATCGGTAGCCGGCTCCGATCCACCAGGATCTCCATAGTGCGCTCGGAGTTGAATAGGTTGCCCGCAAGGAACGGGAAGGCAAGCGTCGTTGCTGAGAGCACGTCGATTACCGAGAGGTTGCGTTGTGCCAGGTTGTTGCGCCTGACGACAAGTCCCCCTCCCGCGGTGCTCACAGTTGCGAAGGCATAGTCGTTATCGGCGTTCACCATCGCCAGCAAGCAGGGATGCCAGCTCATGCCGCTGATCCATCCCCACAAAGTATCCACTTGTGAGGAGGATATCGTGAACTTAGCAATCGCCGATCCTCCGGCGGGGATGGAGGGGAAAGTGGCAGTAACTGGCGTAGGAGCTACGTGCGTAGCATCTACCGATGTCCAGTCGGCTGGGTAGACGAACTCCAATCCCACGTAGGGGGTGATGCGCGCGCTCACGGTCACGTTACGAGCATCGCGCGGGCCGTTGTTCGTCACCCTTACGTACAGATAGTTTGTCTGTCCACGCTCCACGTTGCTCGACCTGCTGGGATCGCCGGGATCGAACACGTTGTCGTCCATGATGCGCACGACGATGTCGGAGAAAGTCCAGAAGTTACCGCCAGGAGGGGTAGAGGGTTCAACCCCAGCATCTCCAGTCCAGTCTTTGATGAACACGTCGGAGAAGTCGAGTGCGCGCAACATGTTGATCCGCCCGTACCCCATCTGGTTGTTGCGCGTGCCGTTTGGAAAGCCGGGCGCATCTGCATAGGCACCTCCGACCTTGTCCGCCGTGCGCTCTATGACATCGCGCACTTGCTGAGGGGTCAGGGAGGTGTAGAGGCTACGGATGGCTCCCGCAAGTCCAGCCACGTGCGGGGTTGCTGATGAAGTGCCGTTGAACTGGAAGAAGTAGTCGCCAGCGGCATCTCCGCAGCTGGGGTAGTTCACGCACGCTACCATCCGAGGACCACCGTTGTTGGTGTTGTATCCCCCCGCTCCCTGGATATCCGTCGTGGGGATCTGCACGCAGGGGGCCACGACGGATATGCCTGGACCAAAATTAGCGCCCCAGCACTCGCCGTCAGCGCTCATAGGGTTCTTGCGGTTATCCGCCTGGTCTGATCCCCCTACAGCTATCACCAGGGGATTGCGGGCCGGATAGCGGTTGATCACGCCGGTGTTCTCGTTGCCGGTGGCCGCCACCAGCACGCATCCTCTGGTGTTGACGGCGTTGTTGATCGCTGGATCGATTATCGCGAAGTTCCACCCAGTGGGACCGAAGCCGTCACCTGGGGCGTAGACACCGAAGCTCATGCTGATCACGCGCGCGCCGTTGTTGGCCGCCCAGTTGATGCCCGCGGCGCACTCCGCATCCGTCCAATTCTGGAACGCCACGGGCATCAGGCTGCAGTTTCCCGCGACCCCCGCCACGCCCGCGGAGTTGTTGAAGCGCCCTAGAACTATGCCTGCACACGCCGTGCCGTGCGGACCTGTGGGAGATCCCGGTGGAGTCATCGTCCCCAGGTTGATGCCCTGCCCGGCTGCGCCGGGAGCAAACTGCAGATCTGGATGGGTCAGGTCGCAGCCCTGATCGAGCACGCAGACGATCGTCCCTGCCGCGCCGGTGGAGAGATCCCATCCCGTGGTGCCCGGGCCACCAGCCTGGATGCGTGTCATATTCCACTGTTGAGGGAAGAACGGATCGTTAGGGACTACCGTCAGCGGCTTGATCATAGGCATGGTCTCGAACTGCGCTTCGCTGACCCATTCTCGCTCACTTTCCAGAATCATCCTCTGCAACTCATAGGCGTTACGTTCCTCCGGACGATCGATCAGGTAGTACTTGTAATCTCCCAGATACTGGGATTTCTCACGTGCCTCGGAGAGGCCATAACGCTTCAGCCTGCGATCGAGGTTGCGCTGCACTTCCTCCTCGGGCTGCCGCAACCGTAATAGCAGCACGTGTGGCAGAGGACAGACCAGTCCTCCCAAACCAGGCACGTTGCCCAACCTATACACCGGCCCTATCCACTCTAGGAGCTCTCCAAGTGCGTTCCGTAACGCCGTGAACCTCTCCTGCTCGACGGGCTGACCAGCTTGTGATCGCAGCCAGTAAAGACGGTCGGTGTGGTTGACTACCTCGAAAGGGCTGCTGGGACGGGGTAGACGCTCTAAACCCCGCTCAAATCCCGGGGGTGAAGCTAGCTGTCCGCTCTCTAGAGCGAACCCAAACTCCCTCACCCGTTCCTCCACGTCTTGAGGGGATTGCGGCTCCCTGAACGAGAGCAACAGATGTGTGGGATCGAGCACCATGATCGCGCCCGACCCGTGCCTGAGTTCCTTAGGAAATCTTTCCATTTGGCATCCTCCTCTTGCCGGCAAAGCACCAGCCGTAATGTGCTGAGTTTACTTCCCGATAGGTGCTCGCACAATCCCCCAAAGTGTAGTTTTTGGATGCCTCTGACCTGCACTTTAATGCAGGTCAGAGGCATCACGGTTTCGTGGTCGCCGCCATAGGCCGATACGTACGTCCACATATGGCCCACCTAAGAATGGCTTACATGGGACGGTGGGTACAAAACCCTTATCGTCGTTGGCACCAGGCTTACTCATCGTTCTCTAGTGGACATAGAGATAGTTCGCTTTGGAGCTCTGGCTTCCTGCCCGTAGATAGGGTGTCGCCGAGCTCCCATATACGGCAGGGAAGCATGGTAGATATCTAGATGCAGCATCCAACTCGTGGTGGACTGAAAAGTTCGCAAGACATGCCTCACAGAGCCATGGCCCCTTCTTGAGCCATTGTACATAAGGCTGTCTTAGGTCTTTGCTGTTTTATACATAACCCGCTCATGCCTTTGTTGCGGGATCGACAGTCATCTGGCGCCAGGCGTGCCATAGGGCTTAGGACATATGACATATAATGATGGCACAAACCAGTTAGGATGTGTGGCAAAAGGTTACATAGGGTACGCTGTGTGCAGGCAGATGGCGGTGGGAGAGACTCCCACCGCTCATACAGGATCGCGGGCTAGCGCTGGATGCGCAGCACCTCGCCCTTCCCCGATAGTATGGCCCAGTTGGTCACGTAGATGGTGCCGTCCTTGGCGATGGCCAGCCCCCCTGGGGCATATAATCCATCGGATATCACCGTCGTTCTAGTGCCATCAGGCCGAATGCGTACTAACCGTCCCTGT
>JBHORE010000055.1:0-4218 GCA_042408415.1 Thermobaculum sp. | reverse complement strand
ATATGGCAGATGGCTGGGATGCTGGTCCAGCGGCAGCAGCAGGAGATAGCGGTGCTCCGGAGTAGGGGGATCTCTCGTCTGCAGATGGTGTTCCTTTCTATAGGAGATGCTATCTTCCTTGGGATAGCTGCGGTGATTGTGGGGGTGCCTCTGGGCTTGGTGATCGCGCAGGTCATGGCCTGGACGAAGTCTTTTCTTGACTTTGATAGGCTTCCAGACGTACCTGTGCAGATGCTGGTCGAGAGCTGGTATCACGGAGCTCTGGTAGCTGCGTGGGTGATACCAGCGTTGATGTTCCCGGCCATGGGTGCCTCCAGGTGGACTATAGTATCCTATAAGCAGGAGCGAGCGCGTGCAGAGAAGCCTCCCTTCTGGAAGAGGGCTTATCTGGACATACTGCTGCTCATTCCGGCCTTGTATGGGACTTACCTGCTGCGCTCTCAGGGGTTGATAGGCGTCCCCGGGCTCACGGAGGCTGCTAATGACCCGTTCCGTAACCCTTTGATCATACTTGCTCCATCCTTGCTGGTGTTCTCGCTTGCTCTTCTGGCTTTGAGGCTGCTGCCGGTTGTGCTGCGCATCATGGCTTGGGTGAGCAAATATACTCGGGGTGTTGCGGTGATCATAATGAACTACCTGTCCCGCAGCACTTATAGCTACACTCCGCCGATATTGATGATGCTGCTGACGATATCTCTGGCTATATTTACCGCTTCTATAGCCAAGACGATGGATTCTTACTCCAGTCTTAGTGCTCGTTACAGCACGGGGGCTGACCTGAAGCTAGTGTATACCTGTGCTGGTCCTAATCAGTTTGGGGGCTCCTCCCAGCTCCCTGGGCAGTCTCAGTCGGATTGTGCTCCCACGGACTACGTCTACCTACCTGTGGACGACTACCTGAAGATAAGGGGGGTGCAGGCTGTGACTCGGGTAGCAAAGAGCGATATCATGGTGGATCTGCAAGGTGGGGATACTTTTCGAGCTACCTTTATGGGAGTTGACAGGATAACGCTCGCAGGGGTGATCGATAGAGCCTGGCGTGATGACTATGCTGGGGAGTCGCTTGGGGGGCTGCTGAATCGTCTGGCCTACGACCCGTCTGCGGTAATAGTGTCTGAGGATATAGCACAGCAGGAAAGGTTGCGAGTGGGTGACAGAATTACCCTTACGATGGATGATCTGGGGACGTCTGTCAAGGTCCCGGCTATAGTGGTAGGTACTACCAAGTACTTTCCCACCCTCTACCCACAGGATGGCCCGTTTGTGATAGGCAATCTGGACTACTCGTTTGACCAGCAGGGCTCGCCCTATCCTTTCGAGATATGGATGAAGCTGGGCCCTAACCCAGACATGAACGGCATAGTGGCAGCTGCGTACGATGCAGGTCTAGTGGTATCGAAGGAGTCGCCGCGCAGCATCATAAGCAGTGAGCAGAGTACTCCCTCTCGGCAGGGGTTGTTTGGAGTTCTATCCATAGGGTTCATAGCTGCGGGGTTGGTTACGACTGCTGGACTGTTGATGTACACACTGGCGTCCTTCCGTCGCAGGGCTGTGGAGATCAGCATACTCAGGGCGATAGGCCTTGGTTCGGGACGTGTGGCGATCTTGCTGACTCTGGAACAGCTGCTGGTAGTGGGCATAGGCGCTGTTGGTGGAACGATTCTGGGGGTAGCTGCCTCGGAGCTGTTCATTCCTCTGCTGCAGATAAAGACGGACAGGTACTCGGGTACACCGCCGTTCATAGTCCAGCTTGCGTGGGATAGGGTTGTGCTAGTGGATATTGTTGTGGCCATACTCCTGGTCGTTACTATAGTCATCACGTACGTCTTCATGCGAAGGATGAGGATCTTCGAGGCGGTAAAGTTGGGAGAGACTGTATAGTGCTCGATAATGGTATAAAATCAATAAACACGACATCGTGGCAAAAATATGAGCAAGAGGTAGTAGCATGGCAGAAAGGCAGCCCCCAAGATTCACGGGCGTAAACACCTATATAGATCCCTATGGCAGGTTTCACTTCCGTCACTCATGGGAGTGGGAGCAGTTCGAGCTTGATGACAACCGTGACGGCGTGATGTTCGTGCCAGATACCAAGGATATGAACACCTGGTTCGCCGTGTGGATAACTGAGCTGAAGGACCAGCACGTGGTGGCTGAGGACCTGGACATCCTTAGGGAGGGACTGGAGGAGGGTCTGAAGCAGCTTGAGGATTGCAAGGTGGAGCAGTCCTCTGAGGATGTGATGGGCAACCTCATAAAGTTCGAGCGTATATTCACCTTCAAGGAAAACGGGCAGACTCGCAAGCGCAAGCAGTGGGTGCTGTATGTGGACAGGTGGATGATGGTCGTGATATTCCAGGGTTCCACGGAGGAGGAGTACAAATACTGGCTGGCTATGGCGAACTACTCGTTCGCGACCTTCAACCTGCCGGAGGAGCTGTGGTTCATGACCGACAGAGATCTAGCGGGGTACTGGAAGGAGTACACCAAGAAGTAGGAAGCTAGGTATGACCATCCTGAGGGACTAACTACATAGGGGGCTGACATACTAGGTCCCCTATTATTTTGGGAATTGGTGGGTGTTGTCAGGGCTGATAGAGAGAGGCTGGCAGCACCTCTACAAATGTGCATGCTCAGGGTATAAAATTGGTAGGTTTGGTGTGGTTACCAGTAATGTTTGAGAGGGTGCTATAATACCCTCTGTTTTGTGGAGGTTGCGGGTTTGAGGGATTTCTTCCGTCGTCATAGCCCAACTTTTCACCCTGCTCAGGAGAACAGGGACATCCCAGACGATCTCTGGGTGAAGTGCACCAAGTGTAAGGAGCTCCTGTATCATCGTGAGCTGGAAAACAACGAGATGGTGTGTCCTCGTTGTGGGCACCATTTTCGACTGAGGGTGCATCAGAGGATCAGGTACCTGGTGGACAATGGTTCTTTCGAGGAGCGGTTTGCATGCATCTTTCCGGACGATCCTCTGGACTTTGAGGCCAACGGCGATTCCTACCTGGGAAAGGTTCTCGAGAAGCAGAGGGAGACGGGAATCGCGGACGCCATGGTGGTGGGCACTGCCAAGATTGAGGGTCACCCATTAGTGCTGGCGGTAAGCGACTTCAGCTTCATGGGCGCGAGCATGGGCTCGGTGTACGGGGAGAAGCTGGTCAGGGCGGTGGACCTGGCTTTGCAGATGCGCCTTCCAGTACTCACGGTATCTTCCTCGGGGGGCGCCCGCATGCAGGAGGGAATCTTCTCGCTGATGCAGATGGCCAAGACGGTGACGGCGTTTGCGGAGCTGGGGAGGCAAGGGCTGCCGCACATATCTCTCCTGACGGACCCCTGCTTTGGGGGTGTGACGGCCAGCTATGCGATGACTGCGGACGTGATACTGGCTGAGCCCAAGGCGCTCATAGGCTTTGCAGGCCCCAGGGTTATAGAGCAGATAACCCGGCAGAAGCTGCCGCCGGGGTTCCAGACGGCCGAGTTCTGCCTGGAGCATGGGATGATCGATATGGTGGTCCCGCGGAGGGATCTGCGACCGGTTATAGGTAATCTATTGACCATATTTGATCGGGAGGGGAACTAGTTGGCCGAGAACTCCAAGACAGCCTGGGATAGAGTACAGACGGCGCGCAGGGCCGATAGGCCCAAGACGCTCGACTACATCAATGCCCTTATAGATCCTTGGTTTGAGCTGCATGGGGACAGGACCTACGCCGATGATGCTGCCATGGTGGGGGGTATAGGCAGGTTCCGTGGCCATACCGTGGTGGTACTTGGCCACCAGAGGGGCAGCGACACGAAGGAGAACCTGAGGCGGAACTTCGGCATGCCTCGTCCTGAGGGGTATCGGAAGGCGAAGCGGATCATGGAGCTGGCTGCCAAGTTCTCGTATCCCCTGATCTGCTTCATAGACACTCCTGCCGCGGATCCTGGCATGCAGTCCGAGGAGAGGGGGCAGGCGCAGGCGATCGCTGCCTGTCTGTACACCATGGCCAACCTTCCTGTGCCCGTGGTTGCGACGGTCATAGGCGAAGGCGGCAGCGGAGGGGCTCTGGCCATAAGCGTGGCGGATCGCCTGTACATGATGGAGAACGCCATCTACTCTGTGGCCTCGCCGGAGGCCAGTGCGACTATCCTGTGGCATGATGCCAGCAAGGCGCCGCTTGCCGCGGAGGCCATGAAGATCACAGCGCAGCATCTGCTGGAGTTCGGGATCATCGA